>NZ_JAIWON010000081.1 GCF_020216885.1 Zymomonas sp.
CCCCCAAATCGCTTGTGCGTTGACGCGCAGCCATCAGAAAACCCATGATACCATCCGGGCAGGACTGGACCGCTCACCACTTTTCAGCGGCGCAATAGAGGGGCGGGGGCCACGCTATTGCCCTTCTATCGAAGATAAGATCATGAAATTCGGTGATCGTGACGGACATCAGATTTTTCTTGAACCAGAAGGACTTGATACGCCGCTGATTTATCCGAACGGCATTTCAACCTCTCTACCGGAAGATGTGCAGCAAGCCTTTATCAACAGCATCGAAGGGCTCGAAAATACCAAAATCGTGCAATTCGGCTATGCCGTCGAATATGAATTTATCGATCCGCGCAGTCTAACCCATCATTTGGAATTAAAGGCCTTGAAGGGCGTTTTCTGCGCTGGTCAGATTAACGGCACCACCGGTTATGAAGAGGCCGCCGCTCAAGGTCTGGTAGCGGGCATCGCTGCGGCTTGCCATGTCGCTGGAAAAACGCCGCCCGTTTTCGACCGTCGTAACAGCTATATCGGGGTAATGATCGACGATCTAGTTTTACAAGGCGTTACCGAACCTTATCGAATGTTGACTGCCAGGGCCGAATATCGTCTTGGCCTCCGTGCTGATAACGCCGTGACGCGTTTATCGGGTCAGGCCAAATGCTTCGGGGCTTTGGGGGCTGAAATGACGGATTTCGTCACCACAAGATTGGCTGAACGTGAAAAATGCCAAAAATTACTGGAAAAAACAGCCAGCAGTCGGGATATGCAAGCCGTCGGTGCCAAGGTTACCGAAGGGGCATCACACAGCCTGTTTGAATGGCTCCGCTTTCCGGCCGTCACGCGGCAACATCTCGAAACGATTATACCGGAACTAACAGAATTTTCAGATGCAGTTGTCTCTGAAATGATCGACGACGGTCGTTATGCGCCTTATCTCGAAAGGCAGGATGCCGAATTGGCACGCTTGGCAGGCCATGACAATATGTCCCTTCCAGCTGAACTTGATTATGCGGCCATTGCGGGTCTTTCTAATGAAATGGTCGAAAGATTTTCGGCAGCTCGTCCGCCTGACATGGCCTCCGCTTCACGGGTAAGGGGCGTTACACCGGCTGCTTTGGCCGCTATTTTAATTCATGCAAAAAAAGTGACCTTATGACACGGGAAGAAGCGCTCCTCTGGCTTGACCAGCATATCGGTATTTCACGTGAAACGGTGGAAAAGCTCGACGCTTTTGTCGCTTGTCTTCATGCGGAAATGGCGCATCAAAATTTGATCGCCCGTTCAACGGTCGATGATTTATGGGGGCGGCATATTATTGACTCCGCCCAACTTCTGCCCTTGGCCAGAAAAGAAGCTGCTTTTTACAAAAAAGCCTCCCCTAAAAACTGGCTTGATCTTGGCTCTGGTGCCGGTTTCCCAGGAATCATCATTGCCATTCTTTCCGAAATGGCGGTGACTTTGGTTGAATCCCGCCGAAAAAGAGTTGAATTTTTACAAAAAGCCGCTGAAGCTGCGGGAACACCTGTCACGATTTTAGGGCAAAGGCTGGAAAATATCGAACCCCAAGCCTTTGATATTATTACAGCCCGCGCCTTCGCGCCTCTGGATAAATTATGGCGACTGGCCTTTCCTTTCTCTCACAAGGAAAGCCTGTGGTTGCTTCCCAAGGGGCAAAATGCGCGGACAGAACTGGAAGAGACCCGTAAATTATGGCAAGGTGATACCCGAATAGAGGGAAGCGTCACCGATCCGCAATCGGCGATTATTGTCGCGACCCACATTCACCCCAAAAAACAAAAAACGGGGAAGAAAACGTGATCAGAATCGCTATCGCCAATCAAAAAGGTGGCGTCGGAAAAACAACTTCTGCGATTAACCTTTCAACCGCTTTGGCGGCTATTGGCTGGCGGGTGCTGGTTATTGATTTCGATCCTCAAGGGAACGCCTCAACCGGCCTTGGTATCAAACACGAACATCGTCGGATTTCTGCCTATCAGGTGCTAACCGGCGAAGCCGCTTTGACCGAAGGGGTGGTGAAAACGGCTGTTCCGGGATTAGAAATTATTCCGGCCACCGTTGATCTTTCCGGTGCTGAAATTGACCTCCTTAGCCTTGGGGAAAGAACCCATCGTCTGGCGCATGTGCTCGACACCGCGCCGCCTGATCGCTGGGATGCTTGTCTGATTGACTGTCCGCCCTCCTTGGGGCTCCTGACTGTTAATGCCCTTGTCGCTGCCCATAAATTGATGGTGCCGCTGCAATGCGAATTTTTTGCTCTCGAAGGTTTGAGCCAGCTTCTAACAACGATTGAACGGGTGCGGTCGCGTTTTAATCCCAGCCTCTCGATCCTTGGAGTTGCGCTTACCATGTATGACCGCCGCAACCGGCTTTCCGATCAGGTGGCCGATGATGTTCGGGAAGTCTTGGGGCGGGTTGTTTTTAACACCACTATTCCTCGTAATGTCCGGCTTTCCGAAGCGCCCAGCCATGGTATCCCCGCGTTAATTTATGATCATCGCTGTGCCGGATCAGAAGCCTATATGGCTTTGGCACGTGAAGTCATCGACCGCCTTTCCAGTAAGAAAACTTTTTATCAACCACAGGTATCTGCATGAGTTTCGACAAGAAAAACCGTCCTCGTAAAAAAGGCGGCCTTGGTCGCGGTCTTTCCGCTTTATTAGGCGAGATTGCCGAAGAAACATCGGGCGATAATCCAGATATCGACTCTGAAAATAAGTCCCCTGCTGCCGTTCGTAGTTTGCCTGTTGCCGCTATTTTCCCTCATCCAGACCAACCCCGCCGGATTTTCGACGAAACGGCCTTAAACGAACTCACCGAATCCATTGCCCAAAGGGGCGTTTTGCAACCGATCGTTGTCCGCCCGAAAGGAAGCGGCTGGCAAATCGTTGCAGGCGAACGCCGCTGGCGGGCTGCCCAGCGGGCAAGACTGCATGACATTCCTGTTATTGTGCGGGAATTTGATGAATCCGAAACGCTGGAAGTGGCGCTCATCGAAAATATCCAACGCTCGGAATTAAACGCGATTGAAGAAGCCAAGGCCTATCAGCGCCTTGCTGAACAATTCGGCCACAGCCCCGAAGCGCTATCCAAGTTGGTTCGGAAATCCAGAAGCCATATTACCAATCTGCTGCGCCTCCTCGATTTACCTGAGGTAGTGCAAGATGCGCTGATTACGCGGCAATTAACGATGGGACATGCCCGCGCGCTGATTACCGCCCCAGATCCGCAAAAACTGGCTGAAAAGGTCATCGAAAAAGGCTTATCGGTGCGT
The DNA here is from genome assembly GCF_020216885.1 of Zymomonas sp. GTDB lineage: Bacteria > Pseudomonadota > Alphaproteobacteria > Sphingomonadales > Sphingomonadaceae > Zymomonas. Next base: position 3,284 of record NZ_JAIWON010000081.1, read on the forward strand.
GATACCGAAAAGCTGGTGCAGGAAATCAAAAACGGCAAGAGTAAAGAACCCCCCAGCAAAGCCAAAAAAGGTCAAACGCTGGCGGCTGATGGTGATGATGCCGATATTCTGGCCTTGCAGCAATTATTGACAGAATCGCTAAAATTACCCGTCACCATTGCCTATAATGGTGAAAGCGGCACTATCAGCCTTGATTATAGCTCGATGGATGAATTGGACTTTTTGTTCCAGCGGCTTTCTGCTTCTGATTTTTAACCTCTATAAAGGCAATCCATGCCATTTTTTGGGGAAAAGCCAGCCAAGCTTTTTCTCAAAAAATGGATGTCTTTCCTCTGTGAATCTTCACTTGGCCATCAGGGCATGATCGACCTTGCCTATAAAATTCAGGCCATTGAGACGGGCGCTGAATCCGTTTTTTTAGGCCTTCTCAGGCATTTTTTTATTTTTCAAAAGATTGAAACCGGCAGTCGGACTTAATTTGGTCGTGTCGACCAAGGCCAAACAGGACAGCAAGGCCACCAGAAGCAACGCTATTCTAAAGGGTAGATCAGGCTGCTGCCCCAAATGAAACCAACGAACGGCAAGGTGACTTATCCGCAAGGCAATAGCCCCAACGGTCACGCCTAAACCCAAAGAAATCTGAACAAGGGTGCTGAAAAGTGTATTAGCAGTGCTCATCAATTCTTTCGGCACTTCCGAATAAGCCAGCGTGACCAAAGCCGTGAATTGCAACGACCGGAATAGCCCGCCCGCAAATAGAGCCAGCACAATCAACCATTCAGATTGCGGCGATAGAAAAGCGCAAGCCAAAATAGACAGACTACAAAGGACGTTATTCCAGATCAAAATCGGACGGAAGCCAAAGCGCTCTACAAGCGCTGTGGTGAAAGGCTTCATCAACAGATTTCCGGCAAAAATAGCTGTCAGCAAAGCCCCCGATAAAAAAGGGCTAAGCCCGAAACCAATCTGAAACATCAAGGGTAATAAAAAGGGCGTGGCACTAATAGTAATCCTGAAAATACTACCACCAAAAATACTGACAGAAAAACTTTTGATTTTCAGGGTTTCCAGATGAATCATCGGATGATCGACGCGATTAAGATGACGATATCCCAAGGTTAACAGCAGACCACCGATCAAGGTCATAATGCCAATCATCATCCATTGTGGTTCTGGCTGCGCGCCCATTTCAATGGAGGCCATCACGAAAAACAGAGAAAAACTGGTCAATAAGAAGCCCGCCCAATCAAAAGGCGGTGCTTCGACTTCGCCTGATTTAGGCGCTAACAGCAAGGCCGAAATAATCGCGATCAGCCCCAAAGGCAGATTAAGGTAAAATATCCACCGCCATGTCGTATGGGTGACGATCAACCCACCAAGGACAGGGCCCAACATCGGGGCTGCCAAAGCAGGCCAAATCAAAGTCGCCATGGTTTTTACGAGCTTTTCCTTGGGCAGGTTACGCAGAACAGCCAATCGCCCGACCGGAATCATCATTGCCCCGCCCATACCCTGCATAATCCGCAACAGAACGAATTCGACCAAGCCATTCGCCAGACCGCAGAGAACGGATCCCAAGGTAAAAATGGCGATCGCAAGGGTAAAGATGCGCCGGATACCAAAGCGATCGGCAATCCAGCCGCTCACTGGAATAAAAATACCTAAAGTCATCAAATAGGCGGAAACCCCGATATTGAGATCAATCGGAGGAACCCCGAAAGTTTTGCTCATCGCGGGCAGGGCGGTAACAATAATGCTTCCGTCCAGATTCTCCATAAAGGAGGTGCCAGCCACCAACAAAGATAACAGGAATAAATAGCGATCAGGGGTTAAAAAACCGGTTTTCGGCTTCGGGGGCGTCATGAAAAATCCGCTTCGATTATCGCGCTTTTTAGGACAAAAAGTCCTTTGTAATAGCGGCTATATAGGCCTTGTCATCAAAGGGTAACAACACCTAACGGATAAAATATTTTCAGTAAGCCTTATTAAATAATATTAAATTATTTCTCGAGAGGTTCTTTTCCGAAGGCTGCCTTTCACTATTGAATACCCAAAAGGCACTGAATAGCCAAAAGACAGCCTCAAAAATCAATTAGTCTTTGTCTAAATCGCGGTCACCTATGACCGAGAAATCGAAAATCCGCCCTCCCAAAGCGCCTCTCGCTCCATTGCTGGTCATTTCATAGAGAAACCCATATTCACCGGCTTTCAAGGCATATTTTGGGGTTACTTTATAAACACCGGGTCTTACCATTTCGGAATCAAAAGGAATTTGGTCTTTATCCATAACGCCGCTTTTCATACCCCCCAAATTACGGCTACCCACGCGTATTTCACGATGACCATTTTTGCCATCTTTGCTTTTCATCTTGATAAGGGTGAAAGCATTGGGCGAATTGATGACCGATTGTAAACCGGAACTCCATGTGCTGGTGGTCTGCTGGTTATTCGCTTCGTCAAAGAAGAAATAGAAAATCGGCTGCTCGTCTTCGCTTTTATTGCGGGCATGTTCATTTTGGATAGAAGCCTTGATGCTCATCGAAGCAATCCCGCTTGTCAAAGCATAGCCCCATGTTCCGCCTGTTTTTGCCTGATTAGTTATCGTTGAATCGATATGCTGCATTTTAGGCGGATAAGAATGTGAATTGAGAAGATAAACACCAGGGGCATGGGGCACCATCGGATCGGGCGAATCCATCGACAAAGCCGCGGCTTTCGGGGCGCTTTTCTCAAGCATCGCCGCCAAAACCGGACTGGAAACACCACGCTTCCGTAAAGAGATGAGCTGATCGGTCGAAAGATCAAAATCAGCATCCGAATTTTTGACTTTGGCAATGATCGCTTCATCACCAAGGCCGGTATTGGTCAAGGTTACGACGGATTCATTATTCAATGTTTCTGCCAAGGCGGGCATAGCGCAGCCGATAAGGATAGCCAGAATAAGCGGCCTGATTTTCATAAAATTCTCCTGTTTTTTTGTCAAATAATGTAAAAATCAAGGCAACCTAATGAAGAAATATTTTTATTAAAAGTAAAAACAGAAATAGAGAAAAATATCCCTAAATCGGTGCCATATTTTTGTAATTTTGTTCCATATTTAAAAAATTTAAATAAAGAATTATTGAATATATCTTCGTTAATATCTTACCTAGAATAAGATTATCGCTCTTTTATTTTTTAATATCATTTTAATCACAGGAAAAAATTATTCTTCTTTTTCATAATCCTTTAGGATTCTATTTTTTACTCGCTAACATCATGGCCTGACAGGCGGCTAAATCCCAAGCGGCACAGCCCACCGATTTAAACAAAACAGGCATTTCGACGGGCGGCGTTATCTCCAATGCCTTAGCCAAAGGCTGCACTTTCGACCATTCAAGGCCAGCCTGAATAATATCGCCCGCTTCACTAGGCGCACCGATCGGGTCATCGACATAAACAAGGCTGTTTCTGACGATCTCCGGTGCTATTTCGACCATCTCTGGTTTAAAGGCTCCGACTGCAATGACCAAAGGACAGGCCGACGGCGCTTCATTATAAATGACTTTTCGACTGGAGGTAACCGTAATCACCACGTCGAAAACCTGCCCTTCTTGGCAATCCGGCTGCAAGCGCAAAGGTAAATCGGATAATTTCTGACAAAAGGCGAAACTGCTTTCTTGGGTGCGTCCTCTGATAAAAACCGAACTTTCAGGATAAAGAGCAGCCAAAGCCTCACAATGGGCAACCGCCTGAACACCGGTGCCGATAATCAGAATATTTTTGACGCTTTGTCTTGCCAATAACGCGATCGCCAGCATCGACAAAGCCGAAGTCCGTAACATCGTGACCGTTGGCGCATCTAGGGTGAAAAGCAGATTACCCGTTCGAGCATCAGCGCAATTGATTACGCCTTGGATTACAGGCCGATCAGAAGCCGCATTATCAGGGCAGATCGTTAATATCTTGGTGACGAATAATTCGGAACTAGCCGCCGGCATCACCATCAACAAAGTCGGGTCATCCGAGCTTGCTTCTGCTGCTGCAATTGTCACCCGTTCAGGACAAATTATCTTCCCTTCGGCATAGGCCGTTATCGTCTTTTTCAAGGCTTCGACCAAAAGAGGATAGGTCAAAAGGCGCTTTGTCTCTGAAGCCGAATAGATTTTCATCCAATAACTATTCGGCTTTTCTCTCGATTTTGCAAAGAAAAAGACCTTTAATCTTGTAATGGAATCGACAAAATTTCCTGTAATATTCCATAAATAAAAGGAAGCGTAAGAAGACGAAAACCGAAAAGACCATTAGGATTTCAAGAATAGTGAAAAAAACAGGATGGAAAGCGGCGATTATTTTGGCCGCGATTGCGCTGGGTGCTTTGCTTTTTTGGGGTGCCTTCAAGCTGAATAGACCAACACCCAAAACACCACAGGAAGAATTAAAACTCGCGCTGAAATATGCGGATGGCGATGGCTCGAATATTGATAAAAGCAAGGCTTTTTCTCTCATCCAGCAAGCCGCCAATAAAGGCTTCGCTCCGGCTGAATATGCGCTTGGTAATTTTTACTATAAAGGCGAAGCGGTCGCGGCTGATAAATCCAAAGCGCTCTATTGGTATCAACAGGCAGTGACGCATGGAGATGGCGATGCAGCCCTTGCTTTGGGCAATATGTATTATAATGGCGACAGCATTGCGCCTGACAAATCCAAATCGGTTGACCTTTATCAACAGGCTGCCAATCAAGGTAATACTCAAGCGCAGTTAAATCTTGGCCTGATGTTTTCTCGCGGGGATGGCGTTTCTCTCGACAAAGCCAAAGCACTTTACTGGTATCAGCAAGCGGCTGACAAAGGTCATCCACAGGCTGAACTTATTCTTGGCAATTTGTATTATAATGGGGATGCTGTCCCGCTCGATAAAAGTAAGGCTTTTGACTGGTATCAAAAGGCGGCTAACCAAGGCAATACTGCGGCAGAATTAAATCTTGGCCTGATGTATGCGCATGGCGATGGCGTGCCTCTTGATAAGAATAAAAGCCTTGCTTGGTATCAAAAAGCCGCTGAACAAGGCGATGCCCAAGCTGAATATAGCCTTGGTAATATGTATTACAATGGTGATGGCGTGGCTGTTGATAAAGCGAAAGCGCTTTCTTGGTATCAACAAGCGGCCAATCATGGCCTTGCCCAAGCTGAACTGGCTCTTGGTATTATGTTCTATAATGGCGAAGGGGTAACCGTTGATAAAAACAACGCCGCCTATTGGCTGAAACAAGCGGCTAATCATGGGAATGATACCGCAAAATACCAACTGAAATTGTGGTTTAATTCTTAGAATTTTATGGAAAATTATAAAAAACAATAAAAATAATAATAACAAAAATCCACCTATAGTTTCTTTTTGTAGGTGGATTTTTCTTTATTTGATCTTGAATTATTTTCATATTTTGACATATATTAAAAAATAGGAAAAATTTAATAATTACTTCAATAGTTTATCATATAAGATTGAAAATAATTCATGAATTCTTGAATCTAGATGGGTTTTGTGGGTGATGTCATGGCGGCTGATAAACCCAAATCCTTTTTCAAGCATGAGCAAGTGACTAATCCGTAAAACCAAAGCTAATATTACTCTGGGCTGTTTTTGCCGTGAAGGTGACGCTGTCGCGACTGATAAGCCCAAGGCATTTGGACACAGGCCGCGTCCAATCAAGGCTATATCCACGCATAATATAAATTGGGGCTTTTCTTTTATATTATAGCAGAGATAACCTTGAAGCCGATAAGGCGAAAGCCCTCTATCATTCTCAAAAAGCAGATGCTCACGCTAGTGAAATTACCCAAAAATAGCTAGAATAAGTGAAACTATCCAAAAATAGCTGGAATATCTGTCAGCTCTTAGAATCGCGCCTGAATATCTATTTCCGCCACCTTCTTGCTGCAAGCTGTCACTCTGCTTCTTAGGTTCTGTTGACAAAGTAAGATAACCATAATTTTACAGCCGCGATATGAAGGAAGGTGAGGAAAGATTTTCTGGTTTTGTCATAGCGTGTGACAATACGTCTGAACGGCTTCAACTTATTGAACATCCGTTTGATATGATTACGACTTTTGCAGTGCTGTAAATTATAAAGAATATGCTCTTTTCGATTAGATCGAGGCGAGATAACAGGAAGGATAGCTGAAAAAGCCGTTTTTCGCGTAACCTATCGCCATCATATCTTTTATTGCTGAGAAAACGGCGAGGTGTTGTGACAGGAATATCTATCAAGCTATCAGCGCCAGAATAATCAGAGACTTCACCGCCGGTTAGCATGAAAGCTAGAGGGCGGCCTTGACCATCGGAGCGGGCGTGGATTTTGCTCGTAAAGCCTCCGCGGCTTCGACCAAAGCCTTACCTTTTGCGTCAGCTGCTTGGCTGTGAGTGCGAAGGATTGTGCTATCTATCCTATGTTGCCCGTCATCCGTCAGGCCAAGATCAACGAGGGTTTCAAGAAGAGTGTCCCAGACACCTTGTTCCGCCCACCTACGAAACCGAACATAGACCGCATTCCATTTTCCATAGCGTTCATGCATGTCTCGCCACGGGCAGCCTGTTCGAAGCACATAAAGCATTCCGTTGAGAAACAACCGATTACTTTTTCGGGGCGCGGGCTGCGGCCTTGTTCGCTTGGAAGAAGACCCTCTATTATCTTCCACTCCGCGTCTATTAGACATCCTCGCATCTAGTCTGCCTTA
>NZ_JAIWON010000082.1 GCF_020216885.1 Zymomonas sp.
CAAAAACTTGTTCTCAACTTATCTCTAAAAATCTTAAATTATACCCTTTGTCAACAGAACCTAGTAAAGCCGCTTTTTCTAGGAAAAATTTTTAACTTTCCGTTTGTAGAAGCTCGGCTGCACCATAATGGGCTACTTTAGAAAATAGACCGAGAAGTTGATCTTTTGTAGGCGTTCCACCCCAAACATAAACAGAGATAATAACGGGCTTATCCGGTTGAGGCCAAAGAATGGCAATATCACTGGCGGCATCATGACCATTGGTGCCGGTCTTGTCCGCGATAACCCAGCTTTTGGGCAATCCTGCCCGTAACCGTTGACCGCCGGTCTGGCATCTTACCATCCAACCGACCAACCGATCTCGAGAAGAAGGTGATAATAGGGAACCCAAAAGCATTTTTTGCAAATTGCGCGCCATAGCTATGGGTGTTGTGGTATTTTCTATGCCACCATAAGGCGTTTCGTTTAAAAACGGCTCGATATGATCTAACCGACTTTGATTATCCCCCAACTGCCGCCAAAAGGCTGTCAAAGCCAAAGCCCCACCACTGCGTTCCAACAGTTTATTGGCACAAAAATTGTCGCTTTGTTCAATCGCTCCCTGACAGAGTTCGGCAACCGACATCTCGGCTTTATCAAGATGCGCCTTGGCAAAAGGCGCGTATAAATCCCCAATATCTTCAGGCTTATAAGAAATAATCCGCTCAAGGCTGTCTTGCCCTCGGTCACAACGCAGCAAGACAGAAGCCACAAGAGAAACCTTAAAGCTGCTGCACATAAGAAAGCGTTCATTCGCCCGCCAAGCAAGGCTTTTTCCCGTTGCTATATTCTGGGCATAAATCCCAACATGCCCGCCCGTTGCCTGCTCATATTCAAGCGCAATCTCCTCTATAGTGACAGAGCTTCCCGCAGTGATAGACCTTCCGCCGTCTTTTGCTATGACAGACTTTTTAGCCGGAATAGGTCGTTTGCCCCAGACTGCTTGACAAAGAATAGATGGAAACAGAACTGCCGTCCCAGCTGTCCCCAAAGCCAAAACCTCCCGCCTCCTCATCATACATTTTCTCCAGCAAAAATATTTTATTTTACGGTTTTATTAATATAATTAAAAATCGATAAGGGGCTTTCCTAAAGTTTCTCTCGCTTTATTATACAGTATTTGAGGCATTGGTCGAAGCATTGTTTCTTTGAAATCATCAATAGAGTGATTTTTATCTATAAAAGTATTCATCAATGAAATTAATTCTTGGATATCACTAGGATTCTCTACAAGGGATTTTATATCTTCTTCTTTTAGAGAAAAATGTTCCATTAGATATATAATAAAATTATTTTTTTGTAATTCTAAATTTTTCTTATTTTCTTCAGCTTTTTGTTTTTCGATCTTAACGATCTCGTCGGAGTTATTCGGATCTACTTTTCTAACAACCGCTTCAAGGTAATTTTTTAGAGTCTCATTGGCTAATTGAAGTTCACGAATTTGTATATTTAAAGCTGATAATTGCTGTTGCTGTGATTTTGATCTTAGCAAATCTCGAAATAGACCAGCCCATTGCTCTCGCAGCCAAGATTCAATTTCAGTTACTTTTTCAAAATTATAGACAGGGTTATTTTGTCCTTTTTCGAGTATTTCATCTAAAAAATGAAATACTGCTACATTATCAACATGAGCATACTTAATATCTTTGTTATTTTTATTTTGTAAATAGGTGTAATGTTCTGACCTAACTGCGTTATCTACTAGAATAAAAGTAGGGATATCTCTTTCTTGTGCCGAGTTAAATTCTCGTCGAGTGATGCTTAGATGTCCTTCAAGTGGCTGGCCAGTTGTATGATGGGAGTCGCTTGTAGGCGAACCATATCTGCCCCCAACTATCAGAACAAATATATCTGCATTTTCTACTTCATGATAACAAGATTGGTCTAATGGAGTATCAGAATGGAAAGGGATATTGCCTCTTTCAAAGAGGATCGCTTCAAACCCAAGAGATTCAATAAAGCCTTCTAAAGAGGCTCGAATATATTTCAAATCATAGTAAGTCGAACTTACAAACACTCTTGGGCGAGCCACTTATTTCTCCATTTTTATAATGGAAGATAATCTGTATTCTATAATAATGTTAGCCATTTCTGTTTAAATTTTTTTTACACCCCCGCATCTCCATTCCTCGCATCCAAGGGTGCCGATCATTCATTGAATAACCCGCAACCATCCTCGGCCTTCTTAAAAAGACCGACTTTCCATAAAAAACCAATCCACCCCTTTCCGCTAAAACACAGCGGTCTATTTTCATCATCTTGGGGTGGCATGACGCAGGGAGATATCCCGAACTGACGACCCAATCATTCCGGCTACATTCTTCAGGCGTTAAGCCCGCCGCTTTACCTTTTATCGCCAGAAAATGATAATGCTGCTGCGCCAAGGCGATTGCACAAAATCCCTTCTGACAAAGATTTTTCCCGAAAAGCCGTTTTTCTTCCTCTGGGTCAAAGCCAATCAAATTCGCGATTTGATCCTGACTATAACTATCCTTTTCAGGCCAAACAAATTGATAAGGATGCTTCGGATTATCGGTCTTAAAAGCGATTGTCTTGCCGTCTCGGCTGATGACCCAATCTGGCCTCGGATTGAGGATAATCACGATCACACCCAAGACCAAAGGCATAACACCCCATAAACGCCATGACGTTTTCCACAATCCCAACCACAACCAGCCAGCCATCATAAAAAGGCATAACCAAGCCCCGATCATTGGCAGCATAAAACCCGCCATGGGTAGAGCGGCGACATAATGGGCAATCGCAAGCAACAAGCGAATGGATTGATCGGCCACCCACCAAAAAGGTGCAGAACAACCGATCAGATCAGTCAGTAATGCCAAGCCCTCTGCTGGAATGGTCACGAAGGTCGTCAAGGGAATAGCCAGAATATTAGCTAACGCCCCGTAAAAACCGGATTGGTGAAAATGGTAGAGGGTAATAGGTGACACCACGGCTTCGACCATCATGCCGCCAATGATGATTTCTGCGATAATAAAAGCCGTTTTTTTCAACCATCCGACTTCACGTCTGTCACCAAAAATAGACATGATCGGGACTTCTGCCAAGGCAATGACCGTGCCGACTGCGGCAAAGCTTAATTGAAAACTCGGGGATAAAATATTTTCCGGCTGGATGAATAAAATGAGCATCGCTGCCGCCGCGACCAGCCTCAAACTCATAGCCTTTCGGCCAATCATCATCCCAAAAAGAATAAAAAAGGCGGTCAGCATCGACCGAACCGTTGGAATTTCACAGCCCGCGACAAAGGTATAAATCATCCCGACGAAAGCGGCGTTACAAGCCGCGATTATTCTCAACGGAAAATGAAGCACAAAATAAGGTGACAAAGCCAAAATTCTAATGGTGATGAACATCACCGCCGCGATCACAACGCCGATATGCATTCCACCGACTGATAATAAATGCGTCAATCCGGCTTTTCGCATCGCAACCGTATCGCTCTCGCTGATAGATCCGATATCATTAGTCACAAAGGCAGCTGCAATGCCGCCAGATTTTTCGCCGACTTTGGCAATGATATGGCGGGTCAATTTTTGGTGAATAGAGGCCATCAACAAAGAAAAACCGGACAAAACCGGCTTTTCAAGAATAACAGGTTGATCCAAGGCATGCCCTGTTCCTGAAATACCCTGAAACCACGCAATCTCGGCATAATCATAACCAGCCGGAATCTGGGCGGGCATAGGTGCCGTTAGCTTAGCTCTGACAGAAATCCGCGCCCCCGCTTCGAGACCCGAAAAATCAAAGCGATCATTAACCGATATTCTGACGCGCATTACGGATGGTCGGGCAGGGGATTTTCCTTTCAAAAAGCGAAAGGGCGATCTTTCCGGTAAAAACAGGGATGAAAGCGATGCCACAGGCGAAGGCCTAAAAAAGGCATGCTGAGTAACTGGAGCCATAAACAAAAAAGATGTGAAAGAAGCCTGATAACGCCTCACTTTTTTTGAGAATAGCGGCAAGGACGGGGATAATGGTGATATAAATGAGAGTGATTGTGACGAGGGTGGTGATAAAAAACCACCTTCAAAAATAGGCACTGCGACAACCAAACGCATCCGTTTTCGGGATGGCTGGTATTCACTTTGAAGGATTTGTCCACGGATATCAAAAACGCCCCATTTTCGGGGTGCTATCGGTGCGACATTATAAGCCCTAAAGCTGATATCAACCATGCCTAAAAAAGCCGCTACCGCCATAATTAAGACAGCCTTCGCTGCTCTTTTCTCACCCGACCAAAGCCACGCGCCCAACGCCAAGGCCAGTAACAAACAACCACAACCTACCCATCCCGAAATATCAGGAATCGTAAACCATAAAAGAATTCCACTTCCAAAGGCGATCGGCAACCATAACGGTAACTGATCTCTTTCTTGCTCCAGTTTCTCTTCCAGCCAAATATCGAAAGAAGAAACCTTTCTTCTAACCTTGTCTGCTTTTACTCTCACCCGATCGAGAAACCGGAGGCTCAGACGTTTCATTCCTTTTCATATCCATGCTAAAGGCGCATAAAAACCAAGACTTAAATCTTGAAGAAAGCTTCACGCAGATATTGCCGTTAATACCCTAAATGTTTTACGGACAATCATTATTTAAATTTTCTTATCATAACCGCTATTCAATCAGCCGGTTTATCTATTTCAGGAGTGTAGCGCATGAGCGCAGGTCCAGCTAAAAATCCGTCCGTTGTTACCCGCTTTGCGCCGTCGCCGACCGGCTTTTTACATATCGGTGGCGCTCGCACTGCTTTATTCAACTGGCTTTTTGCTCGCCATAATGGCGGCCAGTTTCAGCTTAGAATAGAAGACACCGATCGTGTCCGTTCTACCAAAGAAGCGATTGACGCTATCATTGATGGTATGCGCTGGCTCGGTCTCGATTGGGATGGCGATATTACCTATCAGTTTGAACGCGCCCCTCGTCATACAGAAGTAGCTGAAGAACTTCTCAAGGCTGGCAAAGCCTATAAATGCTTTGCAACTGCCGAAGAATTGGAAGCGATGCGTGCCGAACAGCGCGCCAAAAAACAGCCCCAACGGTATGATGGTCGCTGGCGTGATCGTGACCCATCCGAAGCGCCTGCCGGTGCTCCCTATGTTGTGCGCTTAAAGGCCGATCAAGAAGGCGAAACCACGCTTCATGACTTGGTGCAAGGGGATGTTACCGTCAAAAATGCAGAATTGGATGATATGATTCTGCTTCGTTCGGACGGAACGCCCACCTATATGCTGGCGGTTGTTGTCGATGATCATGATATGGGCGTTAACCATGTCATTCGGGGGGACGATCATCTTAATAATACCTTCCGCCAATTAGGTATTATTCGGGCAATGAACTGGGACGCGCCACAATACGCTCATATCCCACTTATTCACGGGGCTGATGGTGCAAAACTTTCCAAGCGTCATGGTGCCTTAGGTGTTGAAGCCTATCGTGATGATTTTGGCTATCTTCCTGAAGCTATTTGTAATTACCTTCTCCGCCTTGGCTGGGGACATGGTGATGACGAAATTATTACTCGTGAACAGGCCATCGAATGGTTTGATTTGACTTCTGTTGGTCGGTCACCTTCTCGTTTCGACTTCAAAAAACTCGAAAATATCAATGGTCATTATATCCGTGAGGCTGATGATCAGCGGTTAACGGATCTGGTAAAACCGCGCGTTGAAAAAACGCTTGAGCATGCTCTTTCTTCTTCAGAGCAGGCTTTACTGTTACAGGCGATGCCTTTCTTAAAATCGCGTGCTAAAAATTTGAACGAGTTAGCGGAAAATAGCCTGTTTCTCTTTGAAAAACGCCCTTTGAAGTTGGAAGAAAAAGCCGCCAAACAGCTTGAAAATACAAGCGGTAGCTTGCTTGCCATTTTAAGAAAAACGCTTGGTGATCTTCCTGCATGGGATAGTGAAAGCCTTGAAAAAGCGCTTCACGATGTCGCTGAACAAGCTGATTTAAAAATGGGTAAGGTGGCGCAACCTTTGCGGGCGGCCTTAACGGGACGGACGGTTTCTCCGGGAATTTTTGATGTCATGATTCTTTTAGGACAGGACGAAAGTCTAGCTCGTTTGGACGATCAGTTATCCTTGTCACCCACACATAGCTAATAAAATAAAAACACCCTCCCTTTCCTTTTAAAATCAGGATACTAGACCTCTTGGAAGGATAGGGGGGCGTGTTATTAAATTTTAAGACTATTTCTTATGCCCATTCAAAAGGATAATAAGAATAGAGAATAGGATACGTAGTTACATGAGCTCTCCTAATGAAGCGATTATTGGCCTAAATAACGAAGAGTATCGTTTCCCCGTGCGACAAAGCACGGCAGGCACATTAGGAATTGATATCCGTCAGCTTCATAGCCAGAGCGGCGCTCTGGCCTATGATCCGGGCTTTCTGTCGACGGCAAGCTGCCAGTCAAAGATTACTTATGTCGATGGCGAAAAAGGCATTTTGCTTTATCGAGGATATCCTATTGAGCAATTAGCAGAAAAATCGAGCTTTCCCGAAGTCGCCTATCTCCTGTTACATGGCGAGCTCCCAAAAGCCGATGATTTTTCTACTTTTTCAGATGTAATTACCCATCATACGATGGTTAATGAGCAGCTTTCCGCTTTTTATCGGGGCTTCCGGCGGGATGCCCATCCTATGGCTGTTCTTTGTGGGGTTGTTGGTGCCTTATCGGCCTTTTATCCAGAGGCAATCCATATTCATGACCCCGTGCAAAGAATGGCTTCTTGTCATCGTTTGCTAGCTAAATTGCCGACTATTGCGGCAATGGCGTATAAATATTCAGTAGGGCAACCCTTCGTCTATCCGGATAATAGCCTAAGCTATGTTGGTAATTTCCTTCGGATGACTTTCAGTGTTCCTGCGGAACCGTATCATGTCGATCCGTTAATTGAATCAGCCTTGAATAAAATCTTTATTCTACATGCCGATCATGAACAAAATGCTTCGACATCAACAGTTCGTTTGGCTGGTTCTTCAGGGGCTAACCCTTATGCTTGTATTGCGGCTGGCATTGCCTGTTTATGGGGGCCATCGCATGGCGGCGCCAATGAAGCAACATTGGCTATGCTGAAAGAAATCGGCACGCCTGAAAATATTCCTCATTTCATTGATCGTGCCAAAGACCGCAATGATCCCTTCCGCCTTATGGGCTTTGGACATCGCCTCTATAAAAATTATGATCCTCGGGCTCGTGTTCTGGCTAAAACAGCTGCCGCGATTTTGGATAAAACAGGTGCCAATAATCCAATATTTGACACGGCTCGCGCCTTAGAAGAAATCGCTCGAAAAGATTCCTATTTTATCGAGAGGAAACTTTATCCCAATGTTGATTTCTATTCAGGCTTAATCTTATCCGCTATCGGCTTCCCAACTTCCATGTTCACCGCTTTGTTTGCCTTGGCCAGAACCGCGGGATGGATGGCTCAATGGAATGAAATGATTACCGATCCCGAACAAAAAATCGGTCGCCCGAGACAAATCTACACAGGTGTCTCTACGCGGGATTATGTTAATATTGAAAACCGTTGATCACAGCAGCGGTAAAATAAGGGTAAAACGTGCGCCTTGACCAAGCGCACTATCCACAACAATATCCCCTTGCATAGCATGAGCCAGTTCTCGCGATATAAAAAGGCCTAAACCGGCGCCATTGCTATCTTGGGGATTCAAGCGTTCAAATTTTTCAAAAATACGCCGTTGATCTTCTGCCGCGATCCCTTTTCCTTGATCTGCGATTGTAATATAGGCTTTATCCTCATCCTGCTCCACTCTGATCCAGATACTGGCCTGCTCTGGGGAATATCTTAAAGCGTTGCTGATAAGGTTTAACAATATCTGCATAACCCTATGGGCATCGGCATAAGCAACAACGCTTTCTCCCGATTTAGGAATATCAATCTTGATATCCTGATTTTGGATTTTCCAGCTATGGAGTGCGATCGCCTGCTTTGCAATTTCACTTAAATCAACAGGCTGTGGTTCGACACGAAAACCGGTATTCTCTAATTCCTGTAAATCCCCCAGATCATCAATCAACATCATTAAATGCTGACTAGCCGTTGTAATATCGGCCGCATATCGAACATAACTACTATGTAAATATCCATCATTCTGTGAATAGATTTTATCCGCATCTTCGATAATGCGATGAATGGACGGTTTGAAACTATGGTCAATTCGATTGGGTAAATGTAATTTAATTTTGTTTTCTGTGGTTGTCTCTACCAACAGGCCTTCTTCCAGTGCAGAAGAGGCGAGCGTAATATTTCCAGAAAAGCCTTTAAATCTTTCCGATGCATCAAAGATAGGGCGGCCAGACAACCATATAGCAGGGCCCTTATTAGTGATTTTGGCTGGTTGCGCCGAAAAATCATGATGATTAGCCAAGGCTTCCATAATAGGGAAACGCCCTTCTTCATCGGTTTCTAATTTAAAAAGCCGCGCAAAAGGCTTCTTTAAATAGATTTGGGAATCTATTCCAATTTGATCAGCTAACGCCGTAGGAAAACGGGTTAAATTTAATTCGGCATCAACCTGCCATTTCCAATTTTCAATTTCTGGATCCTCATTTTCCGGCAAAACTGAAGATTCAATTTTCTCGTCAACTTCCTGAAAAGAAGACTGATTATGGCTGATATCTTGCTCTTTTTCAGGCAGATCTTCTTGGTGATAATGTTCTACTTCGATCAGGACTGACCCATCATCTTTAGGGTAAGCATCGACCCATAGATCAAAATTTGTATCGTTATTTTTCAGTAGGACGCGCCGAGAGATTTTTGTTTGCAGTCGTCTTGCCAGATGGATTATTTTATGAAGAGCGCTGCTCTTGCCGATTTGCAGTTCTTCAATAAGCTTGTCAACTCTGACCAACTTATCTTCACTATCAACAATAGCAGTCCCTTTTTCTTTATCCGAAATCTGGTTCGAGGCTATCTCTACTGTCATCAAAGGCAATCCTGCTGGAAAAAATCAGGGCTAGCGATATATGCTTTTTTCTCTCTAGCTGTCTTATATCGGTTTTCTATTTCACAAATTGATTCACGGTAACATTCATCTAATCTCCACAAGGCTAAGGCTTTATCTGCATCAGATTGGCTTAGAGCCTCAAAGGCTTTTACTTTTTCAGCTATTTGATGGTTATCAAGACTATGTCCGGTCAATTGAAAAGCAAGGCTGACCGCTACCTGTCGGGGCATCCCGATCGCTTTTAACAAAAGCAAAAGAGGACTTTCATCCTCATTCAAGACTATATCCCAAATATAATGATGATTGACTCCTGACCGAATGGCCAAGGCCGCTACCATCAAGGCTGTATGTCCATCCATTGTGGCTTGCAGAATAAACTCATCCGAGAGTTTTCTGTATTTATGTAAATGACGCGCCAATTTTAAGGCTCTGGCTTCTAATGTGCTGCCTTCATCATATTGTGTTAAGGCTTGTCTCACTGCCTTGGATAGAGCTTGATCTACCTGTTCTTCTGATAATTGGGTTTCCAATAAACAGCTTCTTAAACAGGCAGCTACCCACCATAACAGTTTATATTGCAGTTCAGCGGATAGATCTGTTCTTGATAAAATAGGGTTGTTTAAATGGCTTATTTGGCGACTTTCTGCAATCAGTAGAACCATCGCTGATAAGGCAATATCAGCATCCATCTCGCCAATTAAACTGTCTATAATATCCGAATTTTTGGGCGATTTATTGTATTGTATCTTATGGCAATTTTTCTGCAGAAAATACGTTCGCATACGGCGAATAAGCATGGCAACAAAAGCCTGATCTCGCAGTAAAATACTGTCAGAAAGCCATTCTAAAGTTAAATGCTTGGTTGGATCATTCAAAATCATAATAACAGAAAGAGGGGCATCATCCTCTAAAAGATCAACCAAATACAGCCTGATCTCATTTTCTGCTGCAATCGTGATATGCTCAAATATTTTTATAATATGATAGCGTTCAATTTCATTTAATCGAAGCGAAGTCGGAATGAGCAAATCTTCATAAATCTGCTTTTTTCTTTTTCTCTCATGAATTAACGCATCTCGGGCGTAGTCTATCAGGGATGGTTGTGTTTCTTTTTTATGTTTTTCTGCTACCATAAATGCCAACCATAACGGATGGCCGTTAACGACAGATAATCATTGCCAGCCAAAAAAAGATATTTTCTTTTCAGAAAAAGTAATTCTTATCTTTAATCTAACAGTGAAAACCTAAAATTAGGTTAAGATAATTTTAGAGCTAGCCTGCTCAATTATATCTTCGCCAAAATTTTCTGAAGTTTTTTGGTCGAGAATCCATAATTTACAATGGATAATGCGGCTAACAGAATAAGACCACATAAAACAAAAGAGACATTATATTTTGAAAGAAGGGTAAAGGGTAAGATAATCCACAGTATATATTCAAAATAAAGATAATGATTACCATCATCCTCTGGTGATAATTTCTTGCAATAATTATTATCTTGATAGGCTGAAATATTAGCAAGAATAATGATTATATCTAACGGAAATATTCCCCAGCCTACATGTTTGCTTATATAGTAGCTACTACAAATAAGTGCCAGAGATGCCCCCATTCGACGGCTATAATATATCAATTTTCTCTGTTTTTTTCTTCCTGCATTTAATTGCATTTCATTTATTCGATGACATCCATATCCTGATAATCCCGATAAAATCAGTGATAATACTGACAATATGGGCATATTTGTTGACGAAAAAAGTAATGATGAAAATATAAAAACAAATGTAGTTACTAATAAATATAAATAAATATTTCTATTTTTTGTGAATAAATTTATATTTTTCTCTATTATTTTTGAAAAAATTTCCTTGTAAAAAATGTTTTTATCGCATTTATTTCTTGTCGATTGGTGTATTTTATTTGAAATAAAGGCATTGCTTTTGTTTTTTGTGATTTTAAAAATGAAATCATTGCCATTAAAGGGGTCTTTAATCGTAATTCTTTTGCAGCCAGATTGCATCGTCTGACGCATGATAGTCAGGATAAGATCCCAATCATCGGGAATATTTTGTGCCTCTCTAATAATTGACCCTTCAACAAGGGCAATGCCTCCCCATCTTTCGGAGGCGTCAATCCGTTCAAATTCTTGGGAAGATATTCCATCTTCTATGGTTAAAAGGGTAGGGGCATTATTCCTGATTAGGGTCTCTACTAAATGGACAGAAGGTAAACAGTCTCCCTCTAGTAACAGGACAGACTGATTATCTGAAAAAGCCACTGACAATTCTTGGCGACCATGAATCAAAGACAGATGAATAGCTTCTTTGCGAAGCCGTTCAATCACATTAACAAGCTGGAAATTAAAATGCGCCTTAGTCTCTAGGGCAGAATTATCCTCTTCGTTGTCTTCAGAAAAAAGATCTTCTGTCCATAAGACAACATGATCAATACCTGCTTCTGCCACTGTCCGAATTTGATATTCAATTAAAGCTATTCCGACGATAGGGAAAAAGGAGATATTTTCTCCCACAGAATTGGGGGATTGGTTGCTAACATCAATAAGAGCGCTAGGCTTTGGAATCCTGCCGTCTCGGTTTGTCTTTTTATTGATGGTCGCCTCTGCGTTAGGATTCACTATAAAATACCGCCAGAATTAAATATTTTTGAAAGTTAGGTGCGGAATTCCAAAGCGCAACTATAAATCAGATTATTTTGCTTTACAAATTCGCCAATATTTTTGGAAAAGTATTTTTTCTAATCCATTAAATAGGAAGTATAGGGGCTATTCGCTTTAATTTAAAATTGATACTGTCGACTCTATGGCAATAGGGGTTGATGGCGCAGCTAGACTGCGGGAAATATATCGTCGACAGCAACAGTTAGCAGAACTGGCTGGTATCGAACAAAAAAAAGAATCCGAGGCTCAAGATAAAGAGATAGCGCAACCAGAAACAGCACAAATTTCTCAAGAATCAAGCAAGATGGCAGAAAATACTCTGCCAGCGATCAGATCAAAGAGCCTTCTTCCTAAAATCATTTTAGCTATTTTCGGTATCATCTTTGCGGCCTTCATTGTTACTGCTATTGAAACAAATCTTCTTTCTTTTGATAATATTGGACAATATTTAACTATAGTAAGCGGGCCTATCTCGATCATTGGTATCGCTTATCTGATATTTCGGCCTTTCAGTTATCAGGAATCGCACCGATTTAGCCGCATGGTTTCTTCTGTCAGGAAAGAAACAGATGCTCTTGATGAGACCATTCGGCAACTCAGCGCCAAGGTAGAAAATAATCAGAAAATTTTAGCGGCTCAAGCTGACCAGCTCCTAAAAGTAGGGGAGCAATCTTCTGAACGCCTAGCGGATATTGGCATGAACATGCGGGCTGAAGCCGTTGGCCTGCAACGCCATACCGATCGTTTGACAGAAGCGACGGATAAAGCCCGTGAAAGTCTCGGGCCTTTGTTGGATTCTCTCCCCGAAGCCAGAAAAGAATCTGAAAATTTAACCAAGCAGTTGCAGGATTCTTATCAATCGACTTCCGAAAAAGTAGATTCTTTATTATCGCACCTGCAAACGTTAAATTCTCTGGCTCCCAAGGTTGAGAACGCTACCGTTATGGCTGCCAAAAATTTGGCAACAGAAATTGAGCATCTCAGCTATCTGGATACAAAAATTGATGGCCGTCTTGAGGTCAGCGCTCAGGCTGTTGCCGCCTTTGGCAATAAAATCGAACATTTAATTACCGAAAGAATGCAGGAATCTGATCGCCAGATTGTAAAAATGGCTGATCTTCTTGATGAGAGAATTCGGAATAGCCGAGCCGCTTTGGATGATTTGGCGGGGCATCTTTCTTTTAATATGACGGCGCGTCTAGGCGAAGTAAATGAATATGCCACGCGCATTTCAGACAAGCTTGCTGAGCAAATACAGGTCAGTCAAAACACGCTTGCCTCTTTCTACACTCAAATGTCTGATAATTTTTATCAGAATTTACAGGATATAGAGAAGCAAACGCTCGAACTTTCTCAAAAAGTGAAAGCCTCTATCCAAGGTAGTCGAGACGATTATCAGACGGCTAGCCAGGATTTTGTTTTAGAGTTACAGAATAGACTTCAAAAAATCCAAGATCAGAGCAAAGAAATTGGCCATGTGTTTGAACAGAATATCGACAAACATCGCCTGTCTTTTGATCAATTATCTTCAAAAATAACGACTGATTTTGTCCAACGCTTAGAAATTATTCAAAAGCAGACACAGGATATTGTGCAGTACTTTGAAAATCACATTC
>NZ_JAIWON010000083.1 GCF_020216885.1 Zymomonas sp.
GGCAACGTCTTCGGCGGCGACCAACGCGACTAATACAAAGAATTTATACAATACTGCGGCAAAAACACGCGACAGCTTGTCAGGCGTTGATTTAAGCACAGAAGCGGCTCAACTTCTGCGTTATCAGCAGGCTTATAATGCTTCTGCAAAGATATTGCAGACGGCTCAAACCACGATGCAAGCTATTCTTGAACTGTTCTAGGAAGGGTTAGACTAATGACTACGATGTTTGGTATTAATTCTTCTATCAGTAGCATGCAGGCTACCAATAGTCAGTTAGCCGATTATCAAAATCAGATTTCTACTCAGAAAAAAATACAGCAACCTTCTGATGACCCCGTTGCATCCCAACAGATAGATACCTTGCGACGTAATTTAAGCGGGAATACGGCTTATCAGAAGAATATCAAGACGGCGACTGCCGTTTCTGATCAGTCCAATGCGGCTTTATCCGATATTTCAACGCAGCTTAGTTCCATTCAGAATAAACTACAGCAGGCGATGAATGGCACAAATTCATCATCTACTCGTGATATTTTAGCTAAGGAAGTCAGCAGTGCGACTGATCAGATCAACAGCTATAAAACAACGACCGACACAAATGGGAATGCTCTTTTCCCAACGGACAGTAGCCAGCTAATTTCTTATCCGGTTGGTGATAATCGGTCTGTTGCCGCAACCCTTACCCAGACACAGGTCTTCAATTTTACAGCCAGCAGTGGCAGCAATTCAGGGTCATCTGTTGACTTATCGACCTTATTAGAAAAAACGCAAACTGCTATTAAAAATAACGATTCATCGGCGATGGGTGATGCCCTTAACCAGATACAAGATGCTATCAGCCATATGTCTGATGCGCAGGGACAACAGAGCGTTCTTGCAACCCAGATTAGCGATCAGGATAATCGCCTTTCTGACCAAGCGGTCACTCTAAAATCGACAAAATCTTCTTATGAAGAAATCGATTACGCAGAAGTTTATGCAAAATTTACAGCGAGTGAAACCCAACAAAATGCAGAATGGGCGGCTTTGGCTCGTGTAACTAGCTCTAGCCTTTTTGATAAACTTGGATGACATCCTGATTAAGTAATTTTGAATCATTGATAAAAATATCGGTTTAAAAATACAGCCTTTTGCTAGGAATATTTTAATATCTATGACCTTAAAATATTCTGAATAGGCTGTATTTACTTGCCGCCCTGTCTTTGTGAAAAGACAGCTTAAATATTTGATAATTATAAATCGGGAATAGAAATAACCCGAGGGAAAGGTTTTTCATGTTTGCGGCAATCGGCTTTACCATCTTGCTGGTCATGGTATTCGGTGGCTTTGCTATTACGGGTGGCCATCTGGGGCCAGTGTTGGAAGCTATTCCGCATGAATTGATTGTTATTGGTGGCGCTTCGGTTGGTAGTGTTGTTGCCGGTAACTCGATGCTTGAATTGAAACTTTTGCTAGGCGGGTTTAAATCCGTTTTTAAGGGTCCTAAATTCAACAAAGAAGATTATCAAAATACGATTTTTCTTGTCGGAAAGCTGATGCGCACCCTTCGGACAGAAGGCCCTGTGGCATTAGAAAGCCATGTTGAAAACCCTGAATCCAGTGCTTTTTTTGCAGAATATCCGAAGTTATTGACGGATAAAACCTTGGTTAGTCTTATCACTGATACGCTAAGACTGGTTGTGGTTTCTTCGGGGACGCTTGATCCGAATGCTGTTGAAGATGTGATTGATAATACAATCAAGACCCATCATAGCGAGACCTCTCTACCAGCTGATATTCTTCAAAATCTGTCAGAGGCTTTGCCAGCTTTTGGTATTGTTGCCGCTGTTTTGGGTGTGGTTAAAACCATGGGTTCCATTGATCAGCCACCGCCTATTCTTGGGGCGATGATTGGTTCAGCCTTGGTCGGAACCTTCCTTGGTGTGTTACTTGCTTACGGTATTGTTGCCCCTATGGCGAACCGTTGCCGCGCCGTGATTGACTCAGATGCTCATATTTATCAGGTCATTAAGCAGATGATTATTTCATCTATGCAAGGGCATCCTCTTCCTCTGGTTATTGAAGCGGCGCGCTCGGATATTCCAGAAGAGAATAAACCAGAATTTGCCGAAATATTTGATGGAATGCGTGGGCGTTAAGCCTTGAATTCCGAGTTGATAACAAAACATTAAATCCGAAGGCAAAAGACGGTGGCAAGAAAAAGCAACAGAAATGAGCCAGAGATACGCCCCATTATCGTCAAAAAGATTATTGACGAAGGTCATGGCGGTCACCATGGCGGTGCGTGGAAGGTCGCTTATGCCGACTTTGTGACGGCCATGATGGCCTTCTTTTTGTTGTTATGGCTGCTGGGTGCTACCAATGAAAAAGAACGCAAAGGTATTGCCGATTACTTTAATCCGTCTTTGACACCAGAAAGTGCGGCTGGATCAGATGGAGGAATGGGTTTCTTGAAGGGTGATTCCATTACGGCACCTCAAGATATGCCAACCCATTCGAAATTAGCGCCTAATGGACAAAAGCTGATTGCGAAAAATCCTGATGTGATTGCGCAAGCAAAAGAGATCATTAAACAAAATGATCGGCAGCGTTTTGAAAAACTGCGTGAAATGCTTGAAGAGCATATGAAAAAAGACCCAAGCCTTGCTCGATTACAACAAAGTGTTCGTCTTGTTGAAACGCGCGAAGGCTTGCGTATTGATCTTGTTGACCAGTCTGATTTTGCGATGTTTACCCTTGGCACGGAAAATATGGTTCCTGCCGCGCAGAAACTTATTGCCGAAGTCGCGCGGGTTATCAAAGATGTCCCGAATATGATTATTGTTCGGGGACATACCGATGCTCTACCCTATGCATCGGGTCAAAATGTCAATAACTGGACTTTATCGGCAGCACGAGCGGATGCAACCCGTCGCGGTCTTATTGCTGGTGGGGTTGATTTGAACCGTTTCGACCGGATTGAAGGGGTTGCTGACCGTGAACCTTATGTCCCCGAGAATCGGATGGATCCACGAAACCGTCGTATGTCTATTACGCTTAGCTGGCTTAATAGTGATGATGCCCGTAATCATCCTGTTTCACCAACTTCTGGTCATTCCGACCCGACACCTGAAGAGCATAAGGCCGTTGCCAAAATAAACGCGCCTTCTGATAAAAAAGTCTCGAAATAAAGCCTGTAATTCCGTTTTAGAGAAAGTCTTGTCATTGAGAGAGATGTCGTATTTTGAAGACTCCCCCTCTCAATAAGGCGCTATCTTGATGTCTATTTTCCCGTATAAAAATATTGGGCGATAGTGGGTTTTTATTGATAAGAGTAAGATAACCACAATTTTACAGCCGCGATATAAAAGAAGACGATAAAATTTTTTTGGCTTTGGTGTCGCCTGTGGCGATACCTCTGAACGGCTTTAACCTATTAAAAAATATCGGCTTGATACGTGACGAGCTTTGTAGTGCTAGAGATCGGAAGAGATATACCCTTTTCGATTGGAAGGAAGCAGGATAACAAGAGAGATGCCCCGAAAAAGCAGTTTTTCCTGCAATCTGTCGCTATCATTCCTTTGTCAGAGAGAAAAAAGGTGTCAGAGAGAAAACGACGGAGCATTGTTATAGGGATATCCATCAGAATATCGGCACCACAATAATCAGAGACCTCGCCACTAGTTCGCTCAAAAGCTAAGGCAGCCTTGACCCATCGGAACGGGCGTGGTTTTTGCTCGTAAAGCCACTGTGGCTTCGACCAAGGTCTTTCTTATACATCCCCTTTTGTGCGAGCCGCTTGACTACGGGTGCGAATGATCGTGTTATCTATCAATAGGGTGTCAGTATTATATCCATCATGCCAAGGTTCAAGAAGAGTATCCCAAATACCTTATTCTGCTCATCTCTTGAATCGAACATAGACCGAATTCTATTTTCCATGGCGTTATACATGTCTCGCCACGAATAACCTGTTTCAAGGATATAAGGCGTATCATTGAAGAATACCGATTACTTTTTTTAGGACGCGCAGAGACCGCGCTCGCTCGAAGGAAGAATCTCTATTATCTTTCACTCCGCCTGCGTCATATCTCGACACATTCCATCTGATCTATAGAAATTTTATTTTAAATTATTCTTTTAAATCTTAATTTATATCCTTTTTTAACAAATCCTAGCCATTCTATGGCTGCCGCAAAAAACGAGAAGAAAGAAGGGCAATTTTCAGAAAAACTATTCTTAGAAAAGATTACCCTGCCTTCTTGAGAACTTTACTGACAGCAACCGCCAAATCCTGAATAGAAAACGGCTTGGGTAAAAAGGCAACATGCTCAAGGCTGATCGAGCGCCTTAATTGTTCTTCCGCATATCCCGAAATAAATAGAACAGGTAAATCCGATTGGATTTTGCGGGCTTCGCTGCCCAAACGGGGCCCATCCATACCCGGCATAACGACATCAGAAATCAGCAGGTCAATTTCAGGATTTTTCCTTAGGATAGACAGAGCTTCTTCGCCATTTTCTGCCGTTAAGACTTCATAGCCCTGCCGCACTAATCCAAAACTGGCAACGTTACGGACAGTTTCTTCATCTTCGACTAACAGTATTTTACCGCTTCCCCAGACCATAGAGGGAGTTGGGGTATCTTGTTGCGAGATTTCTTTTTGAGGTAATTCGCCTTCGTAAATAGGCAGATAAATCGTAAAACAGGTACCAACCCCTAATTCGGAATCGGCAAAGATAAAGCCGCCGGATTGTCTTACAATGCCATAAACAGTTGCCAGACCTAATCCGGTTCCTTTGCCGACCTCTTTCGTCGTGAAAAAAGGTTCGAATATTTTGTTCAAAATTTCGGGAGGAATACCGCTTCCCGTATCCGATATGGCCAAGGCAGTATAATCAGCAGGGGGAATAGCATGATGCCTTTTCCGAGAAGATTCCTCAGCTAATACGCGGTATGTTTGAATAGTGAGATGCCGTTCTTCGCGACTATCCAGCATGGCATCACGCGCATTCACCGCCAGATTAACAATAACCTGTTCTAATTGTCCTGGATCGGCTCTGACTAAGCCCAAATTGCGACCATGCTTGACGGTCAGCAAGATTTTTTCACCCAACAACCGTTTCAAAAGATTGGAAATCTCTGAGATAACGTCAGGGAGTTGCAATATTTGAGGGCGCATTGTCTGCTGGCGGGAAAAGGCCAATAATTGTCGGGTTAAAGCGGCTGCCCGATTGCTGTTATGCCTGATCTGTTGAATATCATCATAGTCACTATCGCCTGGGACATGACGCATACGCATTACATCACAATAGCCGATAATAGCCGTCAAAATATTATTGAAATCATGCGCCACACCACCTGCCAACTGGCCGATAGCCTGCATTCGGGTGGTTTGCGCCATTTGTTGCTTGATTTCATTTTCGCTGGCGGATTCTTGCAAACTTATCATCAAGGCAGATTCACCTAGATGGCGGATACCGGTTAGCGTTAGAATAACCGTTTCTTCTGGCTTGGCGATCAATCTGACAGAAATTTCACCCGAAAGGACACGTCCCGCAGAATAACGCCGAACCGCATCGGCAACGGCGGCTTTATCCTCTTGCACGACCCAATCGCTTGGATACATGACGAATTGTCGGAGCGACATTCCTGTAATGCGGGACATCGGCGGGTTCATCAATAGGACTTGGCCATCTGCCCCGATAATAGCCAAATTATAAGGTAAAACAGGGAGTAATCGTCCGATAATATCGAGATAATCTTGTCCTGTTTGATCGCTATTTTGAACCTCGTCCAGTAATAAGATCAGATTAAATTCGGCATAATGCTGACCTTTGAGATGCCTCTTGGAGGCATTCGAGGTGATATCTATTTTAACAAAATGAACAGGATGGTCTTTTTCGCCTGCATTTTTAAAGAAAAACTGCCCATGACGATTAACCTGAAAAAAAGATAAAAAGTCAGCACCTTTTATATCGCTGTCGATCTGCCCAGTGCTTCTGAAATTAAAGACAGGATTAGTCAGAACAATCCGGCCTTTTTCGTCCAATAAAACGGCCATTATACCGGCTTCTGCAAAAAGTCGTCCTAAATGGCCTTCGACTAAAGCCGATATAGTCTCGCCTTCAGGAATGGGATGTTGTGACTGAATGCGCCATATAAGATAATTATGATGGATACCCGCCCTGCGGATTGAAAGCGTATAAATCCGTTGGTCATGAGATTGCCATGTCAAATTGGCACCACCGTTACGCCAAACGAGACGCAAGGCTTTATCGAGCGACTGCCGCGTTTCTGGAGGTAGGTCAAATTGATCCGGTAAAAGCAGAGAGGGAAAAGATTGATTATAAGCGGCATTTGAAGCCAGCATTTGTCCAGAGCGATCGCTAATAGCGACGGCGGCCGTATCACTATCAATAATGGCATGAAGTAAGGCCAGATCTGGTAGCTGGGAAGCTGAATGAATATTATGTGAAATAAAGATTTTTTTTCGAGAAAACAGAATAAAAAAAGTAATCCCGAAATAAGCCGCCAACGATAAAAATAAAAGGCGCAAGTCCCCAATAACCCATCCAAAAAGAAAAAAAGATAAAAAGGAAAGGATTAAAAAGGCTATAAAGAGCCATCTGGATGCAGGAATGTTTTTAATTCCAGCCAAATAAGAAAATATGGCAGATTTCATACATATTTCATCGCTGAACAAATAAAAAAGGTCAATCAAATCACTTTATAGAAAAAGAAAATATAGAGTGCATTTTATTTATTAAGAATGGGTTGTTTTTACCAATTCCACGCTATTTTTTCTCGGACGCAAAAATATGGCCGATAGAATAGTTTAGGTGAGTAGGCCGGAAAGGCTAGATAAAAAAAGCCTGTCCGATTGCATTTGAAAAATGCCGTTACGGACAGGCTATAGATTCGGAATTCGGAGGAATCGCGAATTATCCCCCGATATCTAAGAATTTTTTACGCCGCATTGACCGCAAAGCATCACGATCCATCGGTTTTAAGAAAGCTAATTCTTGAAGCAACGCCATTTTAAGAGCGTCAATCGCGGTTTTGGAGTCACGATGAGCGCCGCCGACTGGCTCGAGAACGATACGATCGACAATACCAAGGCCATAAAGGTCAGTAGCTGTCAGCTTCATAGCTGTTGCCGCATCACTGGCCTTCCCTGCATCGCGCCATAGAATAGAAGCACAGCCTTCTGGAGAAATGACAGAATAAACCGCATGTTCAAACATCAAAAGGCGATTAGCGGCAGCGATAGCGATAGCACCACCAGACCCACCTTCACCAACGATAACAGAAATCAGAGGCACAGCTAGAGACAAACAGGTTTCTGTTGAACGGGCAATGGCTTCTGCCTGCCCCCGTTCTTCGGCATCAATTCCCGGGAATGCCCCCGATGTATCTACCAGAGTGATAACGGGCAAACCAAAACGATCCGCTAGCTTCATTAAGCGGATAGCTTTACGGTAGCCTTCAGGACGAGCCATGCCGAAGTTATGTTTAAGACGGCTGGCCGTATCATTGCCTTTTTCTTGGCCAATAATCATCACCCGCTGCCCATCTATACGGGCAAGCCCCCCAATGATGGCCTCATCCTCACCAAAAAGGCGATCACCGGCCAAGGGAATAAACTCTTCACACAAAGCCGAGATGTAATCATGGAAATGAGGCCGTTCGGGATGGCGGGCGACCTGTGTTTTTTGCCAAGGCGTCAGATGTGCGTATGTATCACGCAGCAGTTTTTGCACCTTGACCTCGAGATCAGATATCTCACGGTCAAGATCCATTTCATCCGAAGTAGCTTTGCGAAGTTCAGCGATGCGTGTCTGTAACTCAGCTACGGGCTTTTCAAAGTCGAGATAAGAAACCATTATTGCTCGGTTAGGCTGCGTTTACAGGAACGTCAACGAGTGGATGACGTGAATTGACTAATTCAACCAATTTTTGGCTATCAACATGGGTATAAATCTGGGTAGTCGATATATCCGCATGGCCTAATAAAAGCTGCAAGACTCGCAAATCTGCTCCCCCTTCGAGTAAATGTGTTGCAAAAGCATGCCGTAAGACATGTGGACTCACTCTTTCGCGTGGTAAATCAGCTTCGACAGCCAATTCTTTGATAAGCTGGTAAAGTCTGATCCGGCTAATATGCCCCTTTCCTGAAGGAAAAAGCCATAGGCTTTTTTCAGGCACATGCACCAGCCACGCGGCGACCGCATCCGTTGCCCTATCTGATATCGGCACCAGACGTTCACGACCACCCTTTCCTTTCAAAATTAAAAAGGGCTGTTTGCGGATAAACGCCTGTTTCGGCAAAGAAACCAGTTCACTGGCTCTTAAACCCGAACCATATAATAACTCGACCAAGGCTATCAGCCGTAAAGTCGATGGGGTTGCCGCGCGCTCGTAACGTTGTTGCAAGGTAATAAATAACCGTTCAACCTCGGCCGTTGTCAGAATTTTGGGCAAATTCCGAGAAATACCAGCATGAGGTAAAGAAGATGACGGATCATCTGTTCTCATGCCTTCTTCTAACAAAAAACGATAAAAATGCTTTAACGCTGCCGATTTTCTGGCAACCGTATTACGGGCATAATCAGACCAAACAACCCCTAAACTGGAAAGATCATCTGTATCGGCTTTGACAAGACCATTTTTAAGCTGTTGCGAAGCCAGTCTTAGATCGCTGCCATACGCCATAAGCGTGTTCGGAGAAGAGCCGGATTCCGCTGCCATCATTTCAAGGAAACGGAGAATAAGGCTTTCATCTTCGATCCGCGCTTCATTTTCAGATTTTTCTGACATTAGCCCATTCTTAAAATAAAATAGAGATTAAAGGCTATCTTTTATGTGCGGCTCATCATTTCAACCGCCATCATCCGCGCTTCATTTTCAAGGCCGACTTTTTTCATCGCTTTTAACATATGATAAAAAGTCGAAGGGGCGACCGACCGCCATGAACGATTTTGCATACCGATCGCGACAAGTAAAGCGACTGTTGCTGGAGCATGCGACGAAGCGGCCTTATCAAGGGCTTTGACCCAAGAATTTTCGTCATGCAAAAAATTATCATAATGGATTTGAAACCACCAGCTTTCTTCCTCCTCAATCCGATCGAGGCCTGCCAAAGCAGCCACAGCCATACGACCGCGCCAAGGGTCACTTTGGTTGCTTTGCTCGATAAAATGCCGGATATGATTACGGCTTAAATCCATGACTTTATCAGGCGATCCCAGAGCCAATAATATCCATGCAGGGTCGCTCTGCTCTTTATCCATGTCTTTTACAACCGATGCCCATCGGGTAGCAGCCTGATCAAAACCAGCAGAAAACATAGCGCCTAGTAAATCGGGAATAATGTCACGATAACGTTTATTGGGGGTGATATAGCTAGCGGCGCGTGCGGTGAGAATCATCCCCGCATAACGCTCATCTGCATCATCGCCATTGCGTATCAAACTCTCAATCGCTTTGACGCGGCTCATCTCATCCCTATTGATATAAGCCTGTTTCAAATTGGGAATATCATCATTTATAACAAGATCATTATTATCATGTTCATTGTCACTGGCAGACAGAGATGAGTAAAAATCGACAAGAGCCGAATTTGAAAAAACGCCAAGGACAGCAGCTTTTCTAATAGCAGTCACCCTTGATCTTGGCGGAATCATCGTTGATCGTGCAAGGAAAGCCCAATAGGCGGGATTAAGACTACCATAAAGATAGTCAGGTAACAAAAGGCCAGCAGCAGTCGCCATGCCAAAACGCCATGGTGTTAAGTGACCAACTTCACCCCGATTGATATGAATCGTATGATTGTCGTGGCTACCTGCAAGAGCAAGCTTTTGCGCCAATTTTCGGTCTGTCTGATCACCTTTATAATTGGCACGGCTGAATAGCCAGCTAGAGACAGCATCATCACCACCCAACCCCGCACATAAAGCACGCACTAAGGTTTCATTGGCGTCTTTTATTTCAGTATCAGCAAAATAAGGCAGTAAAGGACAAAGTCCGGCGGGGTCAGCCGTCGCTAAAACCGTTTTAACGGTGGCGTCTAGTAAAAGAGCATCAGGAGCCAGCCCTGACTTTTGGATAAGCGCTCTTGCCGCATCAGCCTCCCCTAATTGCAACAGCAGATTTGCCCTTGCGGCAATCCAGCCTTGGGGCGAGACATCCCTTGGTAACCCTGCTTTTAAGATCAAAGCCCGCCGCAGCATGATTTCTGCCCAGCGTGAGGCCAAAGGCGTATCCACATGTTGCATCAGGCTAGTAAGATAACGACCAGAGGGGTTATTTCCCCAGCCATCTCTTAAAGTACCAGCCTTTGCCCCGCTGATAAGGCCGCTATTCTGCCAAAAAAGATAATTTCCGTCTTTTTTTTCGGTTTTTTCTTTTTTTTCTATCCTAATAGGATGTTTTAAAGCATGAACCGAATAAGAATGAGCAGATGGTGTTTGACTCTGTCCGAAACAAACGCCACTGCTCATTATTCCAGTGAACATGCCAAAAGATAGGAAGAATACCCATTGCCGCCAATAACGACCTGTGAAGGGCTTCCGTCTGTCTTTAGCCAAATTGTGACAAACAGTTTTAGCGAGCAAGCACGTCATTACCGACGTCTTTTTCGATAGAACGAATCGGGGCTTCAAAATGCATGAAGCCAAGGCTGAAAAAGCCAACGATCACAATAAATATGATTCCTAACAGGAAAGCGCGTAAAATTGACATACCCATCCTCAAAAGTCAGCCGATTTTGCTCATTTATTCATTAACCTAGATAATTGTGTAATCTCATTTCTTTCGTGTATAGCGTCTTGGCCATGCTGCAAAGCCCTTCTTCTCCATATCCGCGCACAATTACCTTGATCGGTATGATGGGCGTTGGCAAGTCTACTATTGGTCGTCGTCTGGCCAGCCAGCTTAACATGCCTTTTTCAGATTCCGATCTGGAAATCGAAGAAGCTGCCGGACAATCCATAACAGAGATATTTGCCCGCTACGGTGAAAACTATTTTCGTAATGGTGAACGCCGTGTCATTTCACGCCTTATTGCTGGCAAACCCAAAGTCTTGGCTGTGGGCGGCGGCGCCTTTATGGATGAAGAAACACGGAAACTGGTTCTTGAAAAAACATTGGCGATTTGGGTCAAAGCCGATATTGATACTTTGGCCGAAAGGGTCACAAAACAGGCTGATCGACCTTTGTTAATCGGACATGATGTCCGCACCCGTTTGCAGGAACTGGCCGATATCCGCGACTCTTTTTATGCAATGGCACCTTTACATGTCTGGACTGGGGCACAGCCCCATGAAGAAATAGTGGATGCAATTATAATGGCGTTACCGCGATGAGCAGTGAAGTTTCAAAAACCGTCACCGTGCCGATTGATCTTGGCAATCACAGCTATAAAATCGACATTGGTGCAGGCCTTTATCAGCAGGCTGTCTCTATTTTGACCCCTTATGTCCGTAATCGGCGTTTTATTGTCATTACGGATGAAAATGTTGCCCGCTGTCAGCTACCTGAGTTTGAAAAGTCCTTTCATCAGGCAGGTATTACGATAGATTCTATTATCTTGCCAGCCGGTGAAGCCACTAAAAGTTGGCACCATCTGGCCGAACTTTGCGATCAGCTTATCCGGCGTGGCGTTGAACGGCGGGATGCTATCATTGCTTTGGGTGGTGGCGTGATCGGTGATCTGGTCGGATTTGCTGCCGCTATTTTGAAAAGAGGCTGCCAATTTATTCAGATACCCACCAGCCTTTTGGCGCAGGTGGATTCTTCAGTTGGTGGAAAAACGGCGATCAATTGCGAAGCCGGAAAAAACCTGATTGGAGCCTTCCATCAGCCTGTTTTTGTGTTGATTGATCCTGATGCCCTTCAAACATTGCCTGTTCGGCAGCTTCGTGCTGGCTATGGCGAGATTATCAAATACGGTCTTATTGATGATCCCGATTTCTTTTCTTGGTGTGAAGAGCATGGTGCGGCTCTGATCGAAGGCGATAAAGCCAGCCGTCTGTATGCGATTGAACATAGCATCCGTGCCAAAGCTCTTATTGTTGCTGATGACGAAAAAGAAATCAGCGGGAAACGCGCTCTTTTAAATTTGGGTCATACTTTCGGTCATGCGTTAGAAGCAGATACCGGATTTTCTGATAAATTATTCCATGGTGAAGCGGTTGCAGCAGGTTCTGCTCTGGCCTTTGGTTTTTCCTATGTCAAAAATCTGGCATCTAGAGAAGATGTCCAGCGGATTATTAAGCATTTGAGAGAAACAGGTCTTCCCGCCAGTCTTGAAGAAGCCGGTGTTAAAGCATCCGGTAAAGAATTGGTTGCCCATATGATGCATGACAAAAAAATGGAAGCTGGCCGCCTGCCCTTCCTTTTGGCAAGGGGCATCGGGAAAACCTTCCTAGATAAAGAAGTTGATCTTGAAGAGGTTGCTGCCTTTTTGGATAGCCCATTGGCACGTAAAGGCGTGATTTAATCCTATATTATTTTTTGAAATGAAGGCCGCCCTGAGATTTTCTCACGGGCGGTCTTTTTTATTCATATTCCGAGATTGACCTAGCCAGAAAAAGACAGCGGTCACCAACCATCCCGCAATCATCAAAGACCCACCTATCGGGGCTATATGCGCGACGATTTTGGGTGCATCCAAGGCAAGGCTATAAAGAGAGGATGAAAAAAGAAAGGCACCGATCAAGAGAAGAAGGCTTGGTAATTTATGGGGCATTTTTATTCTGATAGCCAGCACGGCGACAGCATGGATTAACTGGAAATCAGCCCCCGTTTTTGCCCATAAAGCGGCCTGATCATGGAATAGATGCGCACCGGCAGCACCAAAAGCGACGGCGATGGCCGCTGAGAAGGCGGCGAAAGCAGAGATATAGTCACGTTTCATAAAAGGCTTTACTCCTGACAAAGTTAAATTCAGGCGGGCAAAGCCTCTGTCTTTGCGACCAGAGCGGCTTCAAAGGCAGCAATAACCGTTTCAAACGGCAAACAGATGGCTCCATGGCGACCTTTATGAGGGCGGGCTGCCGATAAAGTCATTAAGCTAGGCCAGCTTGTGATATCTTCGATTTCTCCAGCAAGATATGCCTTTAATTGCCGAAGGGTTTCTTTTAATTCCGGCAAAGAACGCCCTATAATGTCCTGCCCCATTAAAGCAGCCGAAGCCTGTCCCAAGGCGCAGGCTGAAATTTCTAACCCTATTTCCGTGATATGCAGGTTACCATCAAGGCAGATATCACAGGCCATTTGACTACCACAAATAGGCG
>NZ_JAIWON010000084.1 GCF_020216885.1 Zymomonas sp.
TGGGCATAATATTCGGCCATTATTTCAGTCGGAACATGATCGCGCGTGGCACGGCCACGGGTCAGAGGTGCCATCCAAATTCTATTTTTTGCGGTAAAAGCGCCAAAGCGGATGGGATCAAACAAGCTAGGCATAAACGCAGACTCCCAAAATATCAGCCAAAAATCTGTTACCTTTATAGGGCGTCTATTCTACTCTATTTTGCCAGATACACCATCCACCACAGTATAATATTATAAAAAATATATTTATTATATTTATATATTATCTTACTCAAAAAACATTTTTATGTTTATCTAAAATGTTAATAATAGAATACTATTATTCTAATGGGATCGTTTCTTTCTGTTGCTCAGCTTTATTTCGGCTTAAGCGTCCGGCAATAGTCGGTGCCGTCAACAAAACCACCACAAAGCGGACTGTCTGCATCCCCATAACAAAAGGCATATCAACCGGACTTGAGGCAGCAACCACCGCAACAGAATCAACACCGCCGGGGCTAGAGGCCAAATAGGCAGTTAAAAAATCGACATGCGCAATTTTAGCTAGAATCAAAGCCAGACCACTACATAAAAGAATCAGAGTCAAAATAGAGGCCAAAACTCGAAAGAAAGAACGGGCAGCATAGCAGACAATCGATCTCGAAAACCGAAGCCCGATACTCCATCCGACTAGACTATAGCTGATAGCAAGCAGCCATGTCGGCAATTCGATAGTGAACCAACCGACATCCTGAAGAACCACTCCCAGCCCCAAAGGTAATAAGATACCTCCGGCCGGAATCTTAAAACGGGCAGCAAAAAAGGTGGTTACCACAATAAAAGCAAGCGTTTTCAGGAAAGCTGCCAGATGAATCGGTGGAAACCAGATAATATTTGAGACGACAGGATGATGCCCCATAAATATCTGGGCAATCAAAGAGGCAATCAACGCGACACAAACAACCCGTAAATATTGCATAAAAGCAACCAGCCGGACATCTGCCCCGTAGGATTCTGCCATCAGGGTCATCGTCAAGGCGGCTCCGGGTGAAGACCCCCATAATGCCGTGGTTCCTGGTACGACATTAAAGCGAACCAGCAACCAGCCCAGCAATGAACTGACCAGAATAACAGATATGACCCCCGCCAAAAACAAAGGCCATTGACGAAGCATCGCATCCAATATCGGAAGCGGCATACTATGGGCGATCATGCAACCGATCACCCCTTGCGATAGCATGAAAGGCCATCTTGGAACGGCCACCGTCCCTTCCATGACCGCAACCAAAATAGCAGCCGCCATCGCCCCCAGTAACAACGCCGCCCCCAGATGAACCACTTCAAACAGACTGATAAAAAGAACAGATCCCAAAAGTAGGCTAGCCCACTGGATCAGAACATGATGGTTAGCAAAGGAAAAACGGCGACAAGCAGAAGAGAGAATAAACATCCGGCTATTTCAGAACAATATTCTGACTTTGGACTACATGTGCAAGACGAGGAAATATCTGCTGAACCGACATATCATGCAACGCTTGAGAAAAACTGGTGCAACCATCTTCTACAATCACAAGATCATAGCCATGCTCCCATGCCTGCCTTGCGGTTGACTCAACACCAAAATTGGTTGCGATACCACTTAAGACAATCGTCTGGATGCCCCGCCGTCTTAGTTGAAGATCAAGCTCTGTTCCATAAAAGGCACCCCACTGCCTCTTCGTAATCACTATATCACCGCTTTGCTTCAAACCCTCTGCAAGCTGATCCCATTCGGGCGAATAACCACCTTCTGGATATTCGGCAGGCTGATCTACATTTCGCGGTGGCACGTCAGGAAAGTTTTCCGAAAAAGTCACTCTGACCAGAAAAACGGGAGCCCCAGCTTTTCTAAATTTTTTAGCTAGAGTCTTACCAACAGAGAGCACCTTCTCACCGCTAGAAGGTTCTAATGGCAGATTGATGATACCATTTTGTAAATCAATTAAAACAAGAGCTGTCGTTTCGGGATTAAGGGAAAGCATAGTAACGCGTCATCTCCACGATTCAGTGAGCGCATAAGACTCAGATATGCGCAATTTATGAAACAGGTTGATTGCTCAATAGAAGCAAGACACCCGATAGAATCGATCTGAATATAGACGCCTGTCTAAGAGACTGCCAGTATCGCCTCTCTTCAGAGTAGAGATCCACTTTCAAAGCCCAATAGCCCTGATTAGAAACAATTTTTAAGAGAGAATGGGATAGATACAAAAAAAGCACCCTAAAGGTGCTTATTTTTAGAAACTGGAGCGGGCAAAGGGATTCGAACCCTCGACCCCAACCTTGGCAAGGTTGTGCTCTACCCCTGAGCTATGCCCGCTCTGGCATTTCGGTTAACCGTTTCCGGTGCCGTGGAAGGGTCACTAGCATTGCTTTTTTATTCCAGCAAGCTCTTTTTGCAAAAAAAAATAAAAAAAACGCTTTTTTTTTAAATTTGGGGCAAAAAGAACTGAAAAACCAAGTTTTTCAGAAAGCTATGCCTTTATCAAAAACGCAAAATTAGGAATCAGTCATTCTTCCAACGGGCAAAAATAGCCGTTGGCAGATTAAGACCTCGTGCTTCTTCTTTGATGGCCATTTCACCGACTTCAACACAGCCCCCCAAATGTCGGGTAGCTTGAGATAACAGTTCGCCGATAGCTAAGGCTGACATTCTGACAGCATAGACAGTCAAAACTAAAAATTTTGATTTTTGATCCAATAACTTGACAGCTTCATCAATTAAATCCGATAAATTTTCTTCAAGACGCCAAACTTCATGAGCAGGCCCCCGTCCAAATTTGGGTGGATCCATCAAAATACCATCATAACGACGATGGCGACGCACTTCTCTGGCTGTGAATTTCACCGCATCATCAACTATCCAACGGATAGGTTTATCCGTAAGCCCAGAAATTTCAGCATTATTCTTAGCAGAAGCAACTGACTTTTTAGACGCATCCACATGGGTAACTTTGCCACCTTTTGCAGCAAGAGCAAGGCTACCGACGCCCGTATATCCGAAGAGATTAAGAATTTCGGCATCTTCAGTAACACGTTCCCGCATCCAAGCCCATTGTGGTGCCATATCCGGGAAAAAAGCTAGATGGCGAAAAGACGTGTTTTGAGCCAGAAAACAAACATCTTCCCATTGGAGAAGCCAACCATCCTTAGGCACATAAGGTTTTAAATGCCATCTCCCGCCGCCATCTTCATCAGAAGCACCGATAAATTCGCCATCAGCTTGCCAGTTATCTTGTGCAGGACGCCACATAGCCTGTGGTTCAGGGCGGATAAAATGATAACGGCCATAGCGTTCTAGCTTACGCCCATTTCCACTATCAACCAGTCCATAATCTTCCCATGCTTCGCCTGTCAGGGTGATCAGGGAATCAATCGCCATTTTTATCCTGCCTTTTATTTTTTAATTTTATGAAATCGTGAGGCCATCACCAACGCTGGCAAGCGCTTCACCTTGGGAAAGAGAATACTGTCCGACAGAACGAATGTCATCCAAAGAGACAGCATCAATCCATTCGACGACTTCTGAAGGGTTCACAATACGGTTATGAATTTGAATCTGGCGCCCCAGATGATCGCAACGGGCAGCCACACCTTCTAGATTCATTAAAAGGCCAGCTCTTGCCTGAGCCTTAGCGCGCTGCAACTCTTCTTCTGAGACAGAAGCAACTGTATCAGCCATAATTTGCCGTATCAATGTAAGGGCTTTCGACGCATCTTTTTTATCAGCCGCACAATAGATGCCAAAGATACCCGTTTCAATCCAAGATTGAGACCAGCTATAGACAGAATAGACTAGTCCCTCTTCTTCCCGAAGAATCTGGAATAAGCGGGAGGACATTCCTCCGCCTAGGATAGAAGCCAGTAAAGCCGAAGCGTGAGAACGAATATCTTGATAGGAAAAACCGCAATAGCCTAAGGCAATATGGGTTTGGTCACTGTCACGATGGTCATCATAGCGGCCGGTCGTGAATTTTGCTTTTTCAACAGCCAGTGGTTGGCCTTTATCCCAGTCGCTAAAACGACTTTCAGCCATTTTTAAAAAAGCATCTTCGTCTATTTTCCCAGCGGCCGCGAGGACAAAACCTTCTGGTTGATAATATTGTTTAACCCATTGGCTTAAAGCATGACGATCGATAGCTTTTATGCTTGTCTCATTTCCTAAAACCGGCCGCCCCAAGGCTTGATCTTTAAAAGCAACAGATTGCAGATAATCATGGATAATGTCATCGGGTGTATCATAGGATTCACCCAATTCAGATAAGACAACGCCCTTTTCCCGTTCAAGCTCTTCTCCATCCAAAGTCGGAGAACGCACCAGATCAGCAACCAACTCCAATCCTAAATCCCAATATTCGGAAAGCATTCTTGCTTGAAAGACAGTATGATCTCTAGCTGTCCATGCGTTTAGCTGGCCACCACAGTTTTCAGCCGCCTCGGCAATCATACGAGCATTTCGCCCAGCAGCCCCCTTGAAAACCATATGTTCGACCATATGAGCCAGACCACTATAAAGATCTGGTTCGGAGCGAGCGCCCACATTGGAATATAGGCCAACGGCCATCGTCTCAACTCCCGACATCGGTTGAAGAGCGATG
Organism: Zymomonas sp.; assembly: GCF_020216885.1. Taxonomy (GTDB): domain Bacteria; phylum Pseudomonadota; class Alphaproteobacteria; order Sphingomonadales; family Sphingomonadaceae; genus Zymomonas. The sequence goes on from NZ_JAIWON010000084.1 coordinate 4,619, forward strand.
GCCAGACCATTAGACAAACGGTGAAGTTTAGGACTCAAAGCTGAAACCCAGCATCGATATAGGCCTGAATTGTCTGACGCGAGGCAGGCAATTCAACATAGCGTTCTTCACGGCTGTAAAGATCAGCTAAACGATGCGGCAGAGGCGCTTCTTTCCCCGTAATACGGGAAACGGCATCAGGGAATTTTGCCGGATGTGCCGTTGCCAAGGTAACAACCGGAACATCTTTCGGAAGATCCGTTTCACGGGCGGCGGCCAAACCAATAGCCGTATGAGGATCAATAACCTGTCCTGCCTTATCTGAAGCCCAACGCATGGTGGCTGCCATTTCATCGGGATCAATGCGTTTGCTGCTGAATATCGTTGCAGCTTGCTGGCGCATTGCATCAGAAATCTGGATAGCACGACTCTGTTCAAATTGCGCCATGGTAGCGGCCAAAGAAGCCGCATCCCGACCATGAAGATCAAAAAGCAGACGTTCAAAATTGGAACTGATCTGGATATCCATCGACGGCGCATCAGTCGGCGTCACACTACCGACAGAATAGTCACCCGCAGATAATGCCCGATAAAGAATATCGTTGATATTGGTTGCAACGATCAACTTTTCGACAGGAAGCCCCATTTTTTTGGCAGCATAACCCGCAAAAACATCACCAAAGTTACCGGTCGGAACAGAAAAAGCTACTTTCCTATCAGGTGCACCGAGACGAACAGCCGCATAGAAATAATAAACGATCTGAGCCATCAAGCGTGCCCAGTTAATCGAATTAACAGCGCCCAGACGATGACGTTTTCTAAAGTCGCTATCGTTGAACATGGCTTTGACAATAGCCTGTGCATCATCAAAGCTACCGTCAATTGCGACATTATGAACATTGTTATCAAGAACTGTCGTCATTTGGCGACGTTGAACTTCAGAAACACGGCCATTGGGATGCAACATCACAATTTGCACGCCAGCCCGTCCAGCAACAGCAGATATGGCCGCCGATCCAGTATCACCGGAGGTTGCTCCGACGATTGTCAGATCCTGTCCTTTTTCTTCGGAAAGGAATTTTTCAAATAAATGACCAAGAAGCTGCAAAGCAACATCCTTGAAAGCCAAGGTCGGGCCATGGAATAATTCCAGCAAGAAATGCCGTTCATCTAATTGAACCAACGGCGTAACAGCTGCATGGTTGAACTGACCATAAGCGGCTTCACACAGATTTTTTAATGCCTGATCGTCCAGCACGCCACTGACAAATGGCCGCATAACTGCGACAGCTGTATCGACATAGGATAGCCCCGCTAATGCAGCGATATCCTCGCGGCTGAAGGCTGGCCAATTTTCTGGCACATAGAGACCACCATCCGAGGCAAGCCCGGTTAAGGTAACGCCTTTAAAATCCTGCGCGGCTGCCGCGCCCCTTGTACTGATATAGCGCATGATGTCCGCTCAATTCTGAAATATAACAACATGACCTTTGCCTCAGGCAAAAGACTTGATGCTTTTCTAACGAGGGGCAAGGCTTTCGGCAATCCGTATGAAAGGAAAATAAGGCGATAAAGGCCAAAAATCGAAGATAGCATAAAGGGCTATGTTCTTTTATTTCGCGAAAGGCTTTTATCCTTTTTAGCGTCTATCCAGACTCACTATTCGGACAATCACTTATGATGTAGCTTCTGGACAAGCATTCTAAGACAATTTTCTTGATTGAAATCATTGCCTTGTAAATCTCGGACATCAACATGCCGCACCACCATTTCTTCATTTTTGTGTGGCGGATAAAGATAGGCATCCAAAACACAAACCGAACTCTGAAATTGTAGACGCCTTGCCCAAGGCTCATCAATATCCTGATCGGGAGAACCAAAAAGACCAACAAGATTACGGGCTGTCATTCCTTGTAATTTGGGTAAACGATCAAGTGAAGGCACCGGAGTAACCGGACGTTTTACAGGAGGTGGTGTCACCACAGGATGCTTTTCCTCTCCACCGCATCCAGATAGGAACATAAGGATCGGGACAAAACTTCCGAGCAGTGTTTTTTTCAAAAAAGATTTGTCTAGCAAAATAGCCGGTGTCCACTGTCTATTGCCAATTTGATCCATAAAAATACGATACTTTCTAAGCCGTAAAGAGATTCGCCTAAAGAGAATGAGGCATATTCATTAAGGCTTCTTATTTTCCAGAAAAGGATATCCTGTCCATCGGCTTTCTTTACCGATAAGCCTATATCTGTCTCCTTTGGCCGCAATGACAGAATTTTGTCTCTTGAGAGATGTGAATAAAACCCTTTTCTGCTGTTTGCTCGCTTTTCTAACGCCGTTATGGCATCTGAAATTTTAAATTAGGCATATTTATTCAGGAAAGGCCGCTATGCCGCATAACCGCTATGATATTGTTGCTATCGGAAACGCCATTGTCGATGTTTTGGCAGCCACGGACGATCAATTCTTATCCGAAAAAAACATTACGAAGGGATCGATGCAGCTGATTGATGCAGATTCAGCTGAAACCCTTTATCAGGAAATGAATCCCAGCCATGAAATCAGCGGTGGTTCAGCAGCGAATACCCTTGTCGGCGTAGCTGCCTTGGGTGGACGTTGTGCTTTTATTGGACAAGTCGCCAATGATCCCCTTGGTCAGGTTTTTCAACAAGATATTCGCGCTCAGAATATTCATTTTGATGTGCCCGTTCAAGAAGCAACTATCCCAACAGGACGGTGCCTTATTCTAGTTTCGCCTGATGGCGAACGGAGTATGAATACCTTTTTAGGGGTTGCCCAGACTTTGCATCAAACTGCTATCAAACCAGAAGTAATCGAGAATGCAGAAATTCTGTATCTCGAAGGCTATCTTTGGGATCCCGAAGTGCCGCGCTCAGCGATGAAAGAAGCGATCCAAATTGCAAGAAAAGCAGGCAAAAAAGTAGCTTTGACACTTTCCGATACATTCTGCATAGAGCGCCATCGTGAGGACTTCAAAAAGCTGATCAATAACGGTCTGATTGATATTCTCTTCGCAAATGAAGGCGAATTAAGATCATTGGTGCAGCATGATGATCTGGATCGGGGCATTGAAGAGGTCGCATCAAAACTGCCTTTGTTGGTCGTTACCAAAGGCCCCGATGGTGCTATTGCTGTCCAAGATATGGAACGGACAGAAGTCTCTGCCAAGAAGATCAATCAAGTCGTCGATACGACAGGTGCAGGTGATCTTTTTGCAGCCGGTTTCCTTGCCGGTCAGGCTAGGAATCTTTCTATTGCTGCTAGCCTTGAAATGGGTGCCATTGCAGCAGCAGAAATTATCTCCCATTATGGTGCACGGCCTGAAAACGATATTAAAACAATGATTGAATCTGCATTGAACATTAGTCTGAATTAGGGCAGGGGAAAATTCTCTTTATCTGTTCAATATAAGGATAAAGAGGCAACCTGATCAAAGTAACAAAAAAGGCTCCGAAAACTATTCGGAGCCTTTTTTTATTGGAATAGAAACCGGCTTTTATTCTGACTTTGCTGCCTTTGGTCGTAAATTTAGAAAAATCAGCAAAGAGGATGAGACATAGATAGAAGAATATGTCCCGACGATAACTCCAAGTAGCATAGCCGCTGTGAAGCTACGAACGGCATCGCCTCCAAAAATAAGTAAAATGCCCAGAACCAAAATCATGGAAAAACTGGTCATAACCGTTCGGGGCAAGGTTTCATTGACAGAAAGATCAATCAATGAACCCAAATCCATTTTGCGGAATTTTCTTAAATTCTCACGAATACGGTCATCAATAACGATTTTATCGTTAATGGAATAACCAGCAATCGTCAGAATGGCTGCCACAATATTCAGGTCAAATTCCATACGTGTTAAGGCAAAAAAGCCAAGAATGACCAACACATCATGGGCAACCGACACAAAAGTTGAGACAGCGAACTGCCACTCAAAGCGTAACCACGTAAAAATTACGATACCAGCAATAGCTAATAAAACAGCAATAATCCCACTGCGCATTAACTCACCAGAAACCTTACCGGAGACGGTGTCGACACGCTCGAAATGCACATTAGGAAATTGCTGTGATAAAGAGGTCTGAACAATTTTGACCACTTTTTGGGAGGCTGATTCATCGCCGGGCGGCAATGGCAACCGGATTGACACATTGTTATTGGTGCCTATTTGCTGAAGACTGGCCTCACCGATATTCAGACGGTTAATATCCCGCCGCAAAGTATCGAGTTCAACCGGTTTTTCAAAATGGGCTTCAATCATCAAGCCGCCGACGAAATCAACACCAAGATTGAGTCCTTTTATGCCTAACAAGGCCACAGAAGCCAAGGTCAGGATGAAGGTAAGCAAAAATGCTATCCCTCGTAAGCGGACAAAACGGATATTCGTGTTATCCGGGACAATACGAAGCAATGCCATAGTGATATGCCCCTTCCTAGATCGTCAGTTTAGCCGGACGACGTCTCAGATAGAGAGCCACCAACATACGGGTAAAGGTAACGGCAGTGAAAACCGAGGTAATAATCCCGATTAACAGAACTACGGCAAAGCCCTTAACAGGCCCCGAACCGAAACAGATCATAATCAACGCCGAAATAGCATGAGTCACATTGGCATCAAAAATCGTCCGGCTAGCTTCTTTATAGCCCATATCAACCGCATGAACAGGGGTACGTCCACGGCCAATTTCTTCACGGATGCGTTCATTGATAAGTACGTTGGCATCAACCGCTGCACCAATGGTCAACACAAGACCAGCAATACCCGGCAGTGTTAGAGTAGCACCAAGAACAGCCATAACTGCCAATATTAAGAACAGGTTGAGGATAACCGCACTGGAAGCATAGACACCAAAACGACCATAAACACTGATCATAAAAATGACGATCGCTACAATAGCGATACTGCACGCCAAAGTTCCGGCACGAATAGAATCCGCCCCCAAACCAGGACCGACTGTTCTTTCTTCAACTACCTTCAAAGCAACCGGCAAGCTACCAGAGCGAAGCGCGATAGCCATCTGATTAGCTGAATCAATGGTAAAACTACCCGTGATAATAGCAGAACCACCTAAAATAGGCTCATTGATCGATGGAGCAGAAAGGATGACGTTATCCAGAATAATTGCAAAGCGTTTACCTGGATTTTTCTGGGTCACTTCCGCGAAACGGCGACCACCATCAGCATTAAAGCTGATCGATACAGCCGGTAGGCTATTCTGATCCATCGTCTGATCGGCATGAACAAGATCAACACCAGTTACAATAGCGCGACGTTGAACAGCGACAGGCTGGCCAGATTGCGCAATCATTACTTGCGTTCCAATCGGCACTTTTCCTTGAGCCAGATCGGCTGATTTGACACTGTCATCAACCAATTTGAATTCAAGT
>NZ_JAIWON010000085.1 GCF_020216885.1 Zymomonas sp.
TTAGCTGTTTTGCCAATCAAGGCCTTTAAGGCTGATGGGTTTTGCAAACCAGGAACCTGAACAACGATACGATCACTTCCTTGGCGGATAATAATGGGTTCTCTTGTTCCCAAGGAATCGATACGCTTACGAACGACTTCGGTTGCGCCTTCCATAGCCTGATTGACAAAAGATTGGATACCAGCCTTGGTAGGACGCATCACAATACGATTGCCGTCGACGACCCGAACATCCCAATCACGCTGTCCTGTGGCACCGATACCATTAGTTAGGGTTCTGACCGCTTCAACTGCGCTATCCAGCTGGTGGTTATCGCGTACCATAAAACTGAGCTGATCATTATCGGCAGACATATCGCCAATAGTAATAGCCGGTTGCGCTCGACTGATCTGGGAACGAACCATTTCTTCCATGGTAACGATACGTTGATGAGCAACATCTGCCGTATCCGCTTCAAGTAGAATATGGCTTCCCCCAGAAAGATCGAGACCGAAATTAATACGGGGCAAAGCCCCTAAGCCGAATTTCTGGTCAAGATTTGAAGGCAATAGGCTGGGGACAGCCAAAAAGACCCCCAGCACCAGCACTAAAATAATCGACCAGATTTTCCAACGCGGGAAGTCAAGCATAACAGATTATTCAACCGTATTGGAATTGGCAGCCGTCAGTGGCTGAACACTTTGTAAAGTCGCTTTAACAACGGATATTTTAATACCCTTTGAAATTTCAATTTCTACTTCGCGATCGCTTACTTTTGAAACTTTACCAATGATACCACCGGCGGTGATAACCGTATCGCCTTTCTGAACAGCATCAATAGCACGCCGTTGATCCTTAAAGCGCTTCTGCTGCGGCCGGATCAACATGAGATAAATGATCAGAAAAACAACAAGGAAAGGCAGCATAGAAAGCAACTGACCAGAAAAACCATTCAAGCCAGCAGAATTGCCCGCTGTCTGGGCAAAGGCAGGAGTTGAAAACATCGAAAAACTATATCCTGAAAAGGGAAAGAAAAGCCTTAGTTTATAGCATTAGATAAACCCCAGGCGATTATTTTATAATTATCACGATAAAAGCGGTGGCCGCAACCGATCATTCTCTTTTATCCTCGGATATCGTCCAGATATGATGGAGTTATTTTAGGGTAGCGAGAAAAAATTTATAAAAACATGCAATCTTTACTTGCGTCCATCAAATAATTCCCCTAGATTTTGCCACCTCGGTCGGGGCGTAGCGCAGCCTGGTAGCGCATCACACTGGGGGTGTGGGGGTCGCTGGTTCGAATCCAGTCGCCCCGACCAGCTAATCTCAAATATTTTTCCCTTAAAAACAGATATATTGAGCGCAAGGCGTAGATAGCTTTTAGCCAATAAGCTTAAAAGAAAAGCCTTGCATATTCAGGCAGTTTATAGCCCAAATTTAGGATTCTTCTTAAAATTTTAATTATTTCGTGTGATTGCTATTAAAGAATAATACATTAAAATTCAAATTACCGAGAATAAACTGATTTAATAAAAACAACCAAAATCTAGATTTTTTATATTTTTATCTCAAAAAGCAGCTAATTTCTTCAGCTAGGCTATCCCCGCAATATCAAGATATATTCCGTACATACTTTTTTAATAAGATCATTAACAAAAAGCTTTAACAGAAAAGTGCGCTACAGGGATCAAAGCATCGTAAAAAGGCAAAATATTCAGCAAGCCTTCTTCTATTTTTCATATTGAATGATTCTCTTTCTCCAAGATCGACTAGATCACCCTTAAAAAATATTAAGGGCGCGCTTTACACATAAAAAAATAGGCTATCCCTTTTCAGGGTATAGCCACTAAAAAATCCAAAAATAGAACGCGCGTTAAAAACGAATAACAGCGGCACCCCATGTAAAGCCACCACCCATAGCTTCCAGAACAACAAGATCACCGGACTTTATGCGGCCATCTTGCACAGCAGCATCTAAAGCCAAAGGAACAGAAGCAGCTGCAGTATTAGCATGGCGATCGACAGTCATAACAACTTGCTCTGAAGGAACACCTAATTTTTGAGCTGTTGCAGACAGAATCCGAGCATTTGCCTGATGGGGAACGACCCAATCAACTTGAGAAGCCGAGAATCCTGAAGCTGTCAGGGCTTCCTCGGTAACAGAAACCAGATTAGTGACAGCATGACGGAAAACCTCACGCCCTTTCATTAGCAGCTTTCCAACAGTTCCTGTCGTCGAAACACCGCCATCACTACATAGTAAATCTTTGTAGCGTCCATCAGCATGTAATTTGACAGCCTGGATGCCTTTTTCAACATCATCTGTCTGACGTAAGACAACTGCCCCTGCCCCATCGCCAAATAAAACGCAAGTCGTTCGGTCTTCCCAGTTTAATAAACGGGTAAAGGTTTCAGCACCAATAACCAGAGCTACTTTAGCGCTATCAGTCCGAAGCATACTGTCAGCAACAGACAAAGCATAAAGGAAGCCCGAGCAAACAGCCTGAACATCAAAAGCGATACAGTCACCAACACCTAAATCTGCTTGAACACTCATAGCCGTTGCAGGCAAAGTATAATCTGGTGTTGTAGTTGCAACGATGATCAGCCCCACCTCTTCTGGTGCGACATTTGCACTTTTGAGTGCACGACGGGCAGCTTCCGTGGCCAAGGTGCCAGTAGTTTCATCTGAGTCCGCAATATGGCGGAAACGAATACCAGTTCGCTCAACGATCCAGGCATCCGAAGTATCAATATGATGATTTTGCGCTAACTCGTCATTGGAAAGACGTGTCTTAGGCAAAACCGAGCCGGTTCCTATGATTGCTGACCGCCGCATAGTCATGCCTGCAATTCCTTATTGCTCGCCTGAGAAAAAAACATATCCAGATCATCGGCGATGCAATTGACCAGATTAGAACGGACAAGCTTAGCTGTCAGATGAACGGCTTGAGCGATACCAGATACGTTAGCATTCCCATGGCTTTTAACAACGATGCCATTAAGACCAAGAAAAATTGCTCCATTATGATTATTCGGATCAAGATAAACTCTAAATAATCTGAAAGCAGGTTTTGAAAGTAGAAAACCTAATTTGGAGCGCAACGAGCTTGAAAAAGCACGCCGGAGAAGGTTAGTGATGAAACGTGCCGTGCCTTCGATAGTTTTCAATGCAATATTACCAGAAAAACCATCTGTCACGATAACGTCAGCATCCCCTTGGCCAATCCTGTCTGATTCAATAAAACCAGTATACTGGAAAGCTGTCTGTTCAGTTTGACGCAAGAGAGCTGCGGCGGCTCTTAAATCTTCGGTACCCTTCATCTCTTCGGTACCGATATTGAGTAAGGATAGTCGAGGGCGAGGAATGCCCATAGCCGATTGAGCGTATACAGCGCCCATCACCGCGAACTGGACCAGATTACGCATATCGCATTCTGTATTGGCACCCAAATCCAGCATAACAACCCCATTTTTACCCAACGTTGGCAAAATGGTTGTTAAGGCTGGACGATCGATACCACGCATCATCCGCAAGTAAAGCTTTGCGATTGCCATCAATGCGCCAGTATTACCTGCAGAAACAGCAGCATCAGCCTCCCCTGTCTTTACTGCAGAAATAGCCATGCCCATAGAACTTTTGCGGGCACGGCGCAGGGCCAAAGACGGTTTCTCTTCACCAGAAATAACATCTGGTGCAGGACATATCGTACAGGCCGGTGCAAGCTCAGGGAATAGATCCATCTGTGCGCGCACAAGCGCTTCGTCACCATATACGCGGAAACGCAAATCCGGATCAGTTGATAGCGCAAGTGCCAAAGCTGCAATGACAACTCTCGGACCACCGTCCCCGCCCATGGCATCGACAGCGATCAGAGCATGATCCTTACTCATCATTAATTAGACAGATCAGGCTTCTACAGCGATGATCTCACGCCCATTATAGTGGCCACAAGCTGGGCACATATGATGCGGACGTTTTAATTCGCCGCAATTTGGGCATTCCTGATAAGCTTCTACCGTCAAGGCATGGTGACTACGGCGCATATTCCGCCGTGAAGGGGTAGTTTTTCTCTTAGGAACAGCCATCTCGGAACCTTAAAATTAAATGAAGCGATAAAAAATTTAGCGACGATATGAGGCTTATGTCATAAACTGGCAAGGAAAAATAACATGCGAGTTTATGCTACCAGAATCGTCGCGCATCAAAGCGCGTATAGCGAATTTCGCCTGAGTTACAAGCCCCAAGCGACAATTTGAACAAAATACGCCCGAAAATTGGCGTTGATTCAATCATATTTATCTTTGATGATTGTCTGGAATACTTGTTGGATGTTTTTCTTCTGTATCAAGCGAATCAGTATTTTTTTCTGAAGTCGGATTATCGATTGCAGGTTGATCTGGCGATAAAAGAGCTGAGGTTTCAAGAATATCCAATGCATTTCTTGCTAAAGAATAACGCTTAGCGGCATTCAGCCAATTTTGAGCATAACGAGCCCCTGGCAGCTTTGAGATATCAGCAATAGCTCCATCGACATTACCATTATTCAAAAAACGGATCGCCTCTTCTAATTGTTCAGAAGGCATCGTTGACACTTCGCCATGACGGTGGATAACAAAAAGATTAGAAAAAAACTGGCGAGAATAGCTCAACCACCCTTGTTGTTTATCCGGCTTGAGTAAATCTCCCTTGAGAGGGATAAGTCCAGCGACTAATTGCTCAAGCGTAATAGGTTGCCGTGAGGCATTTAAAATAACAGAAACGGCTTGCTGCTGACTATTACCAAACCGCGATTGTAACAAACCTTCTAGATAACCTAGAGGCTGGCCACGATTAAGCGCCCGTCTTGCAGCAAAAGCAACAAGGAGACTCTCCGCTCTACCCGCATCTCCAATAGCAGCCTTGGTTTCCTTGCTGACATCATCAATGCGATTTTCAAGGCGATCTATTCGGCCATTTAAGGCATCAATAGAGGCCGTTACATTCGAATTAGAAGAATCTGTTTGTGGGAGCACCACAGTACCATTTTGAGATTGAGTATTTCCAGGCATAGAAAGTTGCGAAGGTAACTGAGGTGTCTTCTCGGAAGATTGTGGATTATTGGGGACAGAGGCTGGAGCAATAAGCATTCTGGCTGGCTGCCAATGTGATAATGAGTAGATAGTAACACCAACGCCACAAAAAAATGCAGCACAGGAAAAAAACAATTTTGATTGCCACGGCCGTTTTTTTGAAGACTGTGAGGCATTGACCAAAGGATCAATTGAAGAATTCGATTCTTTATTTCCGGCATAATTATGAATACCGTTGTTATTTGTCATACATCTATCCCTGAATATTTGCCTCTGATTCCATTCAGAATCTGCCTTCATTCATTTTCTATCCGAGTTTCATTTCAAGCTAGCTGCCGCCTTTAATAAAGATGTGTCATCAGGATATTCAGCTATTGCCATTGCTCGCCACTCTTTTCCAATTTGTTCTGCTACTGCTGGGCTAATAACAGCAATCTGAACTCTGTCTGGATTGATATCCGTTTTCGCAAGCAAAAGACGAAATTGCTCTGCAAAACGAGAAGAGTGTAATAAGACTATGGCATTTTCTACTAATGCCTGACAGGCTTCTATCGGTAAACTGGCAATATTTTGCATTCTATAAAGAATTTTTATAAAGAATTGAGAGTTTTCTTTTCGAGAAAATTTTTTATAGTCATAATCTTTGTAAATCTCGCCGCAGAGCCTTAATATCCGCATCCTTTTGTCCCGTTCAAGACAACAAAGTACAGATGCGCCATTACCTTCGGCCGTTACAATATGCTGGAACCCTGCCCGACGTGCCGCCGTCTCAGTGGCCTTGCCAACCACGTAAAGAGGATAGTCTTTTAATTTATCCAGTTCACTTCCTCCGTGGTAAATAGCTTGGGCACTCGTTACCATAACCGCATCAAAAGATAGAGTTTCATTTATTGACCAAGGTATCGACATAGCCGTTGCAAGAGGCGTTTTTATTACTTGCCAACCTATTTTTTCTGCACGCTTGGCTGTGGCGGTTGCCCCCGGTTCAGGGCGTAAAATCAATAATTTATCTTGAGTACAATTATTTAATTGCCATTTTCTCAGCATATTGGACTCTGTTCAGATAGGGAGCAAATGCCGATTAACGTTCTGACAATACTCTGGGTAGGAAAAGAGCCTGCACCTCCGGTGAAGATTGATTCAGCAATAAGCTGCCAACTTCAAAAGCATCAGAAGGTTGACTAATTTCTTTATCAATAGACGCCGAAAATTTACCATTTTCCGTATAGAGGCAAGCTCTCAAACGAATATTTTTTTCTAAAACCTCGGCAAAAACCGCAATCGGAGAATGGCAATCAGCATTGAGCCGAAGAAGAAGTTGCCTTTCTGACTGAACGGCTAAATGTGTAGGGTAATGATCAATTATAGATACTTTTTCCCAAGCAGCAGAATCTGCTAGAGCCTCGATCCCGATCGCTCCCTGCCCAGCAGCTGGCAGCATCTGATCTAAGGGCACATCATATCCCACATCATTTCTTCCGAGTCGAATAAGGCCAGCGGCTGCAAGAAGGGTGGCATCAAACTGTCTATTAGCCAGTTTTTCTAAACGAGTGTCTATATTCCCCCGCAGCAATTTAATCTCGATATCAGGTCGGATGCGCCTTATCTGTGCAGCTCGACGGGGCGATGCCGTTCCAACACAACCAGAATAAGGCAATACTTCTAAGGAAGGAGTTCCAATCAATCGGTCATGAACATCTTCTCTAGGCAGCATAGCCGCTATAGAGATATGTGAAGGACGAAAAGTTTCAACATCCTTCATAGAATGTACGGCAGCATCAATTTGACCTGTTGTCAAAGCGATATCCAGCTCTTTTGTCCAAAGCGCCTTTCCACCAATATCCGCTAAAGCCTGATGACGATTTTTATCACCAGAAGTACGAATAGGTACAATGACAACAGCATCCTCTGACCAGCTATGTGCAGCACATAAAGCAGAGGCGACTGAACGCGCCTGGATAAGGGCTAGAGGGGAACCTCGGGATCCGAGACGAAAAGGAAGTTGCATGATAGTTGCTCTACCGCCCCTTATGGTGGCAGAAAAGCCCCCTATGGCATTAGTTTTAGGTCTTGAGTCGAGTTGCGACGAAACAGCAGTCGCATTGGTTGATAATGATGGTAATATTATTTCCAGTCATTTGGCAACACAAGAAATTTTACATCGCCCTTATGGCGGTGTAGTTCCAGAAATTGCGGCAAGAGCCCATGTCGAGCGTCTAGAGCCGTTAGTACGAAAGGTTTTAAATGAATCAGGAAAAAATTTATCAGAAATAGATGCCATTGCAGCAACTGCGGGACCAGGCTTGATTGGTGGCGTTATGGTTGGTTTTGTAACAGGGAAAGCGCTTTCTCTTGCCTGTAAAAAACCACTGATTGCTATTAATCACCTAGAAGGTCACGCCTTAACTCCTCGTTTAGCAGACAAAACTCTGTCTTTTCCTTATCTATTATTGCTTATCTCTGGCGGTCATTGCCAAATTCTACTGGTTAAAAATGTGGGCGAGTATCGCCGCCTAGCAACAACAATTGATGACGCTGGTGGTGAAGCCTTTGACAAAACGGCTAAAATTTTAGGATTGGGCTTTCCTGGAGGCCCAGCTGTAGAAAGAGAAGCTTTGAATGGCGATGCAACAGCCGTCCCCCTACCTAGGCCATTAATTAAAAGCAAAGAACCTCATTTCTCTTTTGCAGGACTTAAAACTGCGGTTTTAAGAGCATATCAATCTGGTATTTATAAAAGAGAAGATATTGCAGCGTCATTCCAACAGGCTGTTATTGATTGCTTAGTCAATCGTAGCGAAAAAGCTCTCAAAAAACTTGAAGGCGAAAATATTCAAATCAACGCCTTTGTTATTGCTGGAGGTATGGCTGCGAATCAAGCGATTCGTCCTGCCCTTACGGCTCTAGCAAAAGCACATAATTTGCCTTTGATTGCACCACCGCCTTCGCTATGCACTGACAATGGTGCTATGATCGCATGGGCAGGCGTCGAACGGTTTCGTCTAGGAATGATTGATAATCTTGAGAGTCCAGCGCGAGCAAGATGGCCATTAGATCCTCATGCTGAAAAAGCACGCGGTGCCGGAGTAAAAGCGTAGATGCCTGTTCTTGAAGAAAATAAAACCGCCGATCATTTTCATCATATCGGTGTCTTAGGTGCGGGGTCATGGGGAACGGCGTTGGCTGCCGTAGCCAGTTATAAAGGTGCCGTCACTTTATGGGGCAGAAAAAGAGAAATTATTGATGCCATTAATCAGAGACACATCAATGCTGATTATTTGCCTGATATTATTCTGCCCAGAACTATTCATGCAACAGATGAATTACATGATCTAAGTTCAGCATCTGCTTTATTGATAGCCATTCCAGCCCAAAAAATGAGATCTGTTTTAAGACAGATTCCCAATGACAGTCGCCCATTAATTTTATGTGCAAAAGGAATAGAAGCAGAATCTGGCCTATTGATGTCTCAGTTAGCGGCCGATATTTTCCCTCACCGTCCTATTGCAGTTTTATCTGGGCCAACATTTGCAAGTGAAGTAGCACGCCATTTACCGACAGCCGTGACTTTAGCAGCCAAAGAGAAAGATATAAGAACAGCTTTAATGCAAAGATTAGCCATTCCAACATTTCGTCCTTATGCATCGTCTGACGTGATTGGTGCAGATGTTGGAGGTGCTGTCAAAAATGTATTAGCGATTGCCTGTGGCGTGGTTGCAGGTGCAAAACTTGGCAATAATGCCCGTGCTGCCGTTATTAGTCGCGGTTTTGCAGAAATGAACCGCTTTGGTATTGCATTGGGTGCAAAAGAAGAAACTTTAACGGGATTATCCGGTTTAGGAGATCTTGTCCTTACCTGCTCGTCGGAATTGTCTCGTAACTTCACTTTTGGGAAAAAGCTTGGTGAAGGCTATAGCTACGAAGAACAGCAAAAGAAAAGAGCAGTTACGACAGAAGGCGTTTTCACAGCACCTGTCTTACAAAGAGTAGCTAATAAGCTAGAAGTAGAGATGCCGTTGGTTTCAGCTATTTGTGATTTGATTGAAGGTGAATCTGTCAATTCAGTCTTAGAGAGATTGTTATCCCGCCCGCTCAAGGGAGAATACAGTTTTTCAGTCTAGATTATATTAAGACACATCCAACAAATTATCTGGATAGCGCGTGACGCGGCATAATACCGCGTCATCGCTAAGCAATATTACTTCGGAGCTACGACCATCAGCATCTGACGTCCCTCCATGCGAGGATGTTGCTCTACCTTCGCAATTTCTTGAGTATCAGCCTGAACACGCTGCATCACTTGCATACCAAGCTGACCATGAGCCATTTCACGACCACGGAAACGTAAAGTCACCTTAACTTTGTCACCATCTTCCAAGAACTGGACAATCTTTTTCATCTTGGTGTCATAATCATGCTGGTCAATATTTGGCCGAAGCTTGATTTCTTTAATTTCCTGTGTTTTCTGGGTCTTTCTGGCAAGATTAGCCTTTTTCTGGGCTTCATACTTGTATTTGCCAACATCCAGAAATTTGGCAACAGGCGGATCAGCATTCGGAGAGACTTCGACTAAATCAAGGCCTACTTCTTGTGCTTGCTCCATGGCCTGACGCGTGTACATGACGCCAAGATTTTCACCATTTTCATCAATGACACGGACACGGGGACTTTGTATGAACTCATTGTAGCGTGGGCCACTCATCGGCATAGCTGCCTGTCCATGAGGGCGCCTCATCATCGGCGGACGTATAGCGGATTCTCCTGTTATTATTATGACGCATTAAGCCTCAAACAACTCTCACTTATTCCAAAAAATTATTGAGAAAAAGTCAGAGAATATATTTTTCTTTTACATCACCTTATCCTTCGCTGCCAGTTCTTTCAGCCGATAGATAACATCCAATGCTTGGCGCGGAGTAAGAGCGTCGGCATCTAATTCTGAAACAGCATCATAAAGTGGATCATTCTGCGATAAAACAGTTTGAAAAGCCTGCACCCCAAAAAGAGGTAAATCAGAAAGATGAGCTGAAGAATCGTTATTTTTACCGGAAGAATTTTCTAATTGAGCAAGAACCTCACTTGCCCGTTTTAAAACAACGGGTGGCAGTCCTGCCAAACGAGCAACTTCGATACCATAGCTTCTATCTGCGGCACCTTCTGCCATTTCATGCAGCAAAACCAGATCACCCTGCCACTCTTTGGCGCAGACATGGTGAAGCGACAAAGTAGGAAGACGCGAGGTCAGTTGCGTTAGCTCGTGATAGTGAGTCGCGAATAGACAACGACATGCATTAATATCATGTACAGCTTCAACAACGGCCCAAGCGATAGCCAGTCCATCATAGGTTGAGGTCCCCCTGCCAACCTCATCAAGAATCACAAAACTACGATTGGTTGCCTGAGACAAGATGGCTGCAGTTTCTACCATTTCAACCATAAAGGTTGAACGCCCTCGCGCTAAATTATCTGAAGCCCCAACTCGACTAAAAAGACGATCAACTAAACCGATACGCGCTTTTTCTGCCGGAACAAAACTACCAGTCTGTGCTAAAATAGCTAAAAGAGCATTTTGGCGCAGAAAGGTGGATTTACCTCCCATATTTGGACCGGTTACTAACCACAAACGGTTTTTTGGATCTAAATTAGTATTATTGGCAACAAAGCGCTCACCTGATTTTTCTAAAGCATTCTCGACAACAGGATGACGACCTTGGATAACATCAAAACAGCAAGAATCGTCAACCTCTGGCCTTGTCCAATTTTTTTGGACAGCGCAATCTGCAAATCCTGTTGAAACATCAAGGCGCGCTAAGGCGTCCGCACACGCCGCTATATTGTCACGTTTTTCTAAAGTGGTTTCAATTAAACGCGCAAGATGCTTGCTTTCAATTGCAATCGCCTGAACGCCTGCCTGTGTCGCTCTTATTGCCTGTTCATGAAGCTCTGACGCGTTAAAACGTACAACGCCGGCCAAAGTTTGACGATGCGTAAAGCCAGAATTCGCCTGCATTAAAGCATCAGCATGTCTGGAAGGTACCTCAATATGATAACCCAGCACATTATTATGACGGATTTTTAACGTATTGATACCTGTCTTTTCTCGATAGGTGGCCTCTAAGGCCGCAATGGCACGTCTACTTTCTCCACCCATTGAGCGCAATTCATCTAAAGCATGATCGTAACCTTTGGCGATAAAGCCACCTTGTGTAGCATCAATGGGAGGCTGTTCGATTAAAGCCCGCTCTAGAAGATCAACCAGAGATCCATGCCCACGAAAATCAGGAAGAATCTGCTCCAGAAGCGCAGGTTTATGTTCAAGAGAGAATAATTTTTCATAAAGAATAAAAGCCTGTTTCAAACCATCTCTTAACAGACTTAAATCACGTGGAGTTCCCCGACCGGCGACTAAACGCCCAAGAACTCGGGCTAAATCGGGAGATCCTTTTAAAAGGTCCCGAACGTCCTCTCGTAACAATGTATCATAAAAAAAGAATTCAACAAGGTCGAGTCGCTTATGAATAACATCAATATCCATAAGTGGCGCACCAAGATCCGCTGTCAGAAGGCGTGCCCCAGCTCCCGTAACGGTATGATCAATAGAAGAGACTAAACTACCATCCCTCCGGCCTTCTGTTGAGACAGTTAGTTCAAGACTAGACCGAGTAGCTGCATCAATCAACATATGGTCAGCATAAGCCCGCCGAACAGGCTGCTGCAAAAATGGTAGTTTACCCTGCCCTGCACGGTCCAGCCATGCCAATAAACCATCAATTGCAGCAAGCTCGGCACGAGAAAAAATTCCAAAACCATCAAGTGTTGAAATCTTGAAGAGTGATTTTAGTCGAGCTTCTCCATGTGGACTATTGAAGCACTCATTACTTAACGCAACAGCTTGAGGAATCCGATTTTTATAAGCTTCCTGCTGAATTAAGGATTCTGGAGCAATAACTTCAGCCGCTGAAAGCCGAGCTAACTCAGAATCGAGACGGCCTTCTGACAAAGTAATGGTTTCAAAACGGCCTGTCGAAATATCAGCTGCAGCTAGCCCAAAATCACTACCAGCACGAGCGACCGCAACCAACCAGTTTGCAGCACGAGAATCTAGCAAAGCTTCTTCTGTTAAAGTACCTGCCGTTACGACACGGATAATCGCTCTTTTTACGAGAGCTTTTGATCCACCTCGTTTTTTTGCTTCTGCTGGCGTTTCAACCTGATCAGCAATTGCAACGCGGCAGCCGGCTTTTATCAGGCGTGCAAGATAAGATTCCGCTGCATGAATAGGAACACCACACATCGGAATCGATTCTTCGATATGAGTGCCTCGGCTAGTAAGGGCAATGTCAAGGATTGCTGAAGCCTTCTTAGCATCATCAAAAAAGAGTTCGAAAAAATCCCCCATACGATAAAAGAGCAAACAATCTTGAGCTTGCGCTTTCAGCTCGTAATATTGCTCCATCATCGGTGTTACATTCCGCGATTTTGAAGCAGAGGTATTTTTGGCGGCTTTAGTCTTTTTGACAGTCACGATTACCAGATTTAATTTTCAAAAAACGAACAGCAAAATATTGGAATAAAATTACCTATTTTTAAGGTGTCGTACCACCAGGACCAGCACCGACAGGTGTCATCCCTGCCATACCACCAACAGCCGCTACGTTATTAAATAGCTCAGCAAAGAAACCACGATGGGTACTGAGGGTTACAGTTTGGTCTCTGATTGGATGAATATGGGAAACATGTTCAAGCCCCATAGTCTCAACACGAGAAACATTCCCTCTTGGATCAAAATGAACAGCTAAAACATTTTGTTTGTAAGCTTTCGGCAAAGAGAAAACGAGTTGTTTTGTATCAGTGCTAATATAATACCATACGTTAGGATCGAACTCGCCTGCCAAAGTCGGGCGTCCTAAAGTTTTTTCAACAGATTGCCGGTTGTCCACACCGGGGGAAACAGACTGAACCATGGCTTTATCGACCATATATCCACGATGGTCTCTTATTCTTGTGCATCCGACAGACAAGCCGGCCAGCATAAGAAGTATGCCTGCTTTGCCTTTTTTTCCCAACCGGTTAATGGTCATATTGAGATATGTACTCCGTAGGCCTTTGTTTCAAAGTAAAGGCTATCAGCAAAATATATGAAAAATCCAATCAATCCTCTTCATGGGAAGCTATGATTGAACTATATT
>NZ_JAIWON010000179.1 GCF_020216885.1 Zymomonas sp.
CGCCACTGATTTTCATGTCGGTCTCGCGATTACTAAAAAGGAAAAAATTAAACCTAAAACAGGCTTTATTGCTTTTCTCTCTAACGATCCTGTCAGAGCTTGGAAAGCCTGTTTCCGGCTTGTTTTTAAAGAATAACAAGCCAGAAACTATATTTTAAGGGGAATTTTGGGCTAAAAGCCGGATTGATCTCTCGAAGCCTTAAAGCGTTTCAATCCAAAAGCCAGATCTTCAATCAGGTCATCTGGATCTTCCAAACCGATATGTAAACGGACAACAGGGCCAGCCGCTTGCCAACTGGCCGCCGTCCGTATCGGCTGCGGATCAACCGGCAAAGCTAAGCTTTCATAGCCGCCCCATGAAAAACCGATACCAAAATGTTCAAGGCTATCAATCAAAGCCGTGCGGTCGCGGTCATCGCCCCCTTCAAGGACAAAGCTAAACAAACCGGATGAGCCTTTAAAATCTCGATGCCAGAATTCATGCCCCGGACAAGAAGACAAGGCGGGATGTAATACCCAAGCCACTTCCGGCTGTTCGCTCAACCATTTGGCAACTTTAAGGGCATTTTTCTCATGCGCTTTCAGCCTAACTTCCAAAGTCCTTAACCCCTTAAGGGCGGAATTGGCGTCATCTGGGCTGACATATTGCCCGAATAGATTGCTAATCCGCTTCAATTTTTCAATATGACTAGGAATAGCTGTCACTGATCCCATCATCGTATCAGAATGACCGGTAATATATTTGGTGCAGGCCATCACCGACAAATCAATGCCCCGCTCAATCGCAGGAAAGAATAAAGGCGTAGCCCAAGTATTATCAAGAATGGTCGTAATAGAATAGCGATGGGCAACTTCACAAATACCGGGGATGTCTTGCACTTCAAAGGTCAGACTTCCCGGACTTTCCATAAAAATAGCCCGTGTCTGCGGGGTAAACAGCTGTTCAATGTCTTGCCCAATTAACGGATCATAATAAGTGACATTGATTCCCTGCGCCTTCAAAACGGTATCACAAAAAACGCGGGTTGGTTCATAACAGCTATCAACCATCAATAACTCATCGCCAGCTTCCAAAGCACTCAACAAAGCCATGGACAAAGCCGCCACACCTGACGGATACAGCAACGTGGCTTCTGCGCCGGGATGCAATTCTGTTAAAGCCTCACTCAACGCCCATTGGGTCGGGGTGCCACGACGGCCATAATAAAGCTGGTCATCAGGATGACTTGAGGCTTCTCTTAAATCTTCAACAGAATCAAACAGAATAGTCGAAGCACGCCAAACAGGTGGATTAACAACTGATCCCCCTTTCCCACGCACCCATTCTCGACGACGGCCAGCCGTAATCAAACGGGTTGATTCGCGGAATGCAGGCCCCTTTTCTTTAGGTGTGTCAGGATCGCTGCCCCATTCTTCCCATGACCCATCATAAAGGGAAACATCTCTTTTTCCCAAAAGACGGGCAGCAAATAACAAGGCTGGAGCCGTTCGCCCCGCACCACAGGTGAATAATAAAGGCTGCTCAAGATTTATCCGATTACTGACAAAAGCCTTCTCGATTTTCGTCGGCGTTTTCCAGCAACCATTAACATCCAACATTTCTTCATAAGGCAAGTTAAGACTATGCGGGATGTGACCGGGGGCAAGTGCCGGATTGGCAACGGCTTCGCCACTAAAGACTTTGGGCGCACGGGCATCGACAACCACTTCATGCCCTGAAGCGATATTATGCATTACCTGATTACGGGTGCGAATAAGCGCTTCATTGCGAGAAAGCTGCAATATAATCGGAGAAGGCGCGATAGCCGCCCCACTTTCAACAGGCAAACGCTCAGCTTTCCAGCGCGCAAAGCCTCCATCCAAAATCATTACATGACGATATTCATGCAACATAAACAGCCACCATGCTCTGGCAGCCGAAGGTAAAGATAAATTATCGTAAATAACGATCATGTCGTCGGGATCTAATCCCAAACGCCCGAATTCATATTCAACTTTTTCGAGGCTTGGTACCATGCGTGGCAAGGGTGCGTTTTGATCTTTTAAAAGATGGTTATCGAGAAAAAGCGCCCCCGGAATATGCGCCTTACAATATTCATCATAAGCCTTGGTATCGACATCTGGCGGATAGCTGCCCGCATCAATAACATGTAACCTTGGGTTAGCGAGGTTCCGATATAGCCACTCTGGCGTTACCAAAAGCTTCATAAGGCAATTCATCCTGACAACAGTCTTTAGCGAAATTTAACATTAAAAAATACCGAACCATATTCAACAATGTTTAATTTCACTTCTTGAAAGAAAAAAATAGCGACAATTTTCTAAAAAACTATCGGCAATACTGGACATCCTATTTTAATCTGGTGTTTTTATATCATACAAAACAGGGTAATATAAATAGATGCAAACCACTCATTTAGGTAAAAACAGCCCCATTCCCCAATCACCGGAAGAGGCTGCCCTCGATTATGTCCCCAATCCTCGGCAGGGTAAAAACTATCTCATTCGCTTTGCGATTCCAGAATTTACTTCGCTTTGCCCTGTCACGGGACAACCGGATTTCGCACATTTGGTTATCGACTATGTGCCAGACAAACTGATTGTCGAATCCAAATCACTTAAATTATTTTTGGGATCTTTCCGCAATCATCGGGCTTTTCACGAAGATTGCACAGTTGGCATTGGTGAAAAACTATTTACAGAAATGAAGGCACAATGGCTGCGTATTGGGGGATATTGGTATCCTCGCGGCGGCATCCCAATTGATGTTTTCTGGCAAAGTGGCGCTGCCCCGCAAGATGTCTGGTTGCCAGAACAGGGTGTGCCACCTTATCGGGGGCGTTAATCCCCCGATCCGAATTTTATTGCGGCATATTTTTATAGGTTACCGGCGGGACAGAAGGCGCTTCCTGTCCTCCGGCCTTCACCACGGCTAAATCATCCTGCTTGGCGGGCGATGCAACAAGATCACTTGTCAAACCACCTTTATTAACCGTCTCGGTCTGGGGATCACCCACCGAACTACGAATACCGGGTTGGGCGCGCTTGGCCGAGGCTTTTTCCAATAATCCTCTTTCTGCCGCGGCTTTAACCGCAGGCTGACCAAACATCGCAGCCAAAGCCTGCGTTGAGCTATCCGTATCTTGAGGGCGTGGCGCGCCGGGTTTCGGCGGAGCCAAAGTAAATTCAGGCGGAATAACCAAAGGCTGCTGGCGGGTAGCTTCCATTTCTTTGGCGTTCGGATTCGCGAAAACCCCAGGTTTGGATTTATGTGTGGTGCAACCAGCCGTAATCGCTGCCGCCAATCCCATCATGATGATAGCCGATTTTTTCAACAAGGGGGCAACAGGATTATTCTTGGTCGTTTTTATCATCACATTAAAAGCTCCAGCAGATTCGGAAAAAAGAAGGCTATGTCTCAATCC
>NZ_JAIWON010000086.1 GCF_020216885.1 Zymomonas sp.
AGGCGACAGATAGCCGCGATCAAACTGCATACCTTCGACGACGTCCAGTTCGAAATCAAAGCCCTTGGCTTCTTCGACCGTGATGACGCCTTCTTTACCGACTTTTTCCATGGCTTCTGCAATGCGACGACCTACTTCTTCGTCACCATTGGCAGAAATGATACCAACCTGAGCCACTTCGTTGAAATCGGAAACCGGTTTGGAACGGCTGCGGAGGCTTTCAACAACTTTCGTTGCTGCAAGATCAATACCGCGCTTCAGATCCATCGGGTTCATGCCGGCTGCAACGGATTTCATGCCTTCGCGAACAATCGCCTGAGCAAGAACGGTTGCCGTGGTCGTGCCATCACCAGCCAGATCGTTGGTTTTGGAAGCCACTTCACGAAGCATCTGGGCGCCCATATTTTCGAACTTGTCTTTCAGTTCGATTTCTTTGGCGACAGAAACACCATCTTTGGTGATACGCGGCGCACCAAAGGCTTTGTCCAAAACAACGTTGCGGCCTTTCGGGCCCAAGGTTACTTTGACGGCATCGGCAAGGATATCAACGCCGCGCAGAATCCGTTCACGCGCATCACGCGAAAATTTTACGTCTTTCGCTGCCATTTAAAATCTCCAACTAAGCATTATGTATTCTAAAAGAAAATGACATCATGCTAATTATAGTAAGTAAGCGTAAAACTGCGCCCAGCTATTAGGTCAGAAAGAAATCTTAGCTGATAATGCCAAGAATATCGCTTTCCTTCATGATGAGGAGGTCTTCACCATCAACGCGAACTTCGGTGCCTGACCATTTACCGAACAAAACCCGATCACCAGCTTTGACGTCCAAAGGAACGACTTTACCGTCTTCGCTATGGGTTCCGTTACCAGCTGCGATAACTTCGCCTTCCTGCGGCTTTTCTTTGGCTGTATCAGGGATAATGATACCGCCAGCTGTCTTTTCTTCAGCAGCAACGCGACGGACTAAAACTCGATCATGTAGCGGACGAAAATTCATATCTTCACCTTTTCCCTTGCGAAAACTAGGGGGAATTCCTGCTGGCACTCTCCCTTTAGAGGTGCCAATGACCCCCATATGGGGTAGTATTTCGGGACGTCAAGCTATCCCTCAAAAATTTTTATAAAAATTTGTTGTTTCATCTTTTTATAAAAATCTTCGCTTGTTTTTGCATATGATATCCCCGCTCAAATCTTACGGGTAAGGGCGTGAAATATATATTTTCGCCGTTTAAAATGTCATCCAAGTTCATCGCATTATCTGGCATTTGGTCTGATTAGACTGGCTATTCCGCTTGACTCTTTATTTTATTAAGGCTCAGGCTCAACAAAAATAAATCATGAAATCAAAGGAGCCAAAACGTTGAAATTACTGCGGCTATTCTGGAAAATGTTAGTTGGCATAAAAGATGTGCTGGCTCTCATACTACTCGTTTTATTTTTTGGCGCTATTTTTGTTGGTCTATGCCTAACCACCAAAAATGGTGCAATCTCAAGTCGCAATCTTGGCGCTGCATCCGCTGCGGACGGGGCGCTCCTCATTGATTTTTCAGGCAATCTTGTTGAAAAAACGGAAGGCACCAGTTTCCTTGATCTTATTCAGGATAACAACAATCAAAATGAAATCCTCTTAAGAGAGGTTGTCTATGGGTTGGAGCAGGCCGCCCGTAATCCTAAAATCAAAGCTGTTGTCCTTGATCTATCGGACTTTTCCGGTGGCGGACGTGCCGCGATCAGCGCAGTTGATAATGCTTTAGATAAGGTAAGAGCCGCTGGTAAACCTGTTCTTTCTTTTGCTGGTTTCTACAACGATGCCCGTTACCGCATTGCGGCTCATGGAACTGAAATCTGGTTACCTAATCTGGGTGAAGTCGCTTTATTGGGTGTCGGAGGAAATCAACTTTACTATAAAGGCCTCTTGGATAAATTAGGTGTTGAAACCAAAATTTATCGGGTCGGCCGCTTTAAATCCTTTGTCGAACCCTTTACGCGCACCGAACAATCCCCAGATGCCAAAGCTGCCAATCAGGCCTTGGCTAATTCTCTATGGCAGACGACCCTTCAAGATATAGCTCATGCCCGCCCCAAGGCACATGTCGCTGAATGGGCTCTTAATCCAACAAGCTTTTTAAAGAGTGGTCATAGCTTCGCGGAATTAGCACAATCTGCAGGTATGATTGACCATATCGGTAATGCGATAGACTTCGGAAATCGGGTTGCTTCTCTTGTGGGCAAAGACAAACAACCTGGAAGTTTTAAGGCTGTTTCCCTCGCTTCTTTCATTGGCGCCAATCCACCGTCTTCTGCGGGTAGTGCTATCGGGGTTATAACTGTTTCTGGCGAAATTGTTGACGACGAAACTCGATCGGGTCAGGTAAGCGGCTCCACTATTTCTTCCCTCATTTTAGATACTTTGGCAAAAGGCGATATCAAAGCCTTGGTTGTGAGAGTAGATTCACCTGGTGGTTCAGTCTCTGCTGCTGAGCAAATGCGCTCCGCTATCCTTGCTGCCAAAGCCAAAGGTTTACCTGTCATCGTTTCGATGGGGTCAGTTGCCGCTTCCGGCGGTTATTGGATATCGACGCCAGCCGATAAAATCTTTGCGGATCCATCCACAATCACCGGTTCGATTGGCGTCTTTTCACTGATTCCGACCTTTCAGCAAACGCTACACAAGATTGGCCTTTCTGCTGATGGGGTCAAAACAACCCCCCTTTCCGGCCAGCCAGATGTCTTCCGTGGCACGACGCCTGAATTTGATCAGCTCATGCAATTTGGAGTTGATACCGTTTATGATCGCTTTACTTCAATTGTAGCCTCATCAAGACATCTACCTTTGGACAAGGTGCGTGAAATTGCCGAAGGGCGCGTTTGGTCTGGTGTAGATGCCAAGAAAATAGGTCTTGTCGATCAGTATGGTTCTTTACAAGACGCTGTTACCGAAGCTGCGAAAAGAGCTCATCTTGACCCTACCCATACGCATATGCAGTTTATTGATGAAGAGCCGTCTTTTGTTGAGATGATCTTAAAAAATCTGTTTCAGCATCAGGCTTCAGACGCCAAAATAGTAGCCCGTAATCCTAATATCGACGCTTATGGTTCTATGGCGGGCAACAGTCAGGCGCAACTGGTTCGGATAGTTGCTGCAATAAGGGGCGTAGCGCAGACTTCTACAATGCAGGCTCGCTGCTTGGAATGTGCTGTTGATGTTAAACCAACCTCTCAAGACCGCCATCTTGCCGATCGTTTGATTACACAAACGGCGCTACGACCCTAAGATATTTGCTCCGATTTTACCTTAACATAAAAAGGCAGAGGATTTTTCTCTGCCTTTTTTTATCTCCGATACAATGCTAAATCGGTTTTCAATTAGGCTGTAATGCCACATGCTTAAATCAGTTCGCTTTGTGTCCGGTTATTCTCGGTAATTTATTCCTGTATAGACTTGCCTAAATGCGCTTTTCATAGAATAATTTAGGCAATATTTTTAAAGGCTGAATTCGTATTTATGGATGCCTCCACTTTATCTTTTCGCGATACGTCGTCGTCAGCACGATCTTTCCCCTTTCTTTCTATGTCAGCAGAGAGACAAGATCTCTTTTTCTCATTGGCCTTGACGGCATTACCGCGGCCAATGATTACGCCTTTATGCAGGATAATAGTTGCACGACTAGAACATCGCGTTCCCGGTTTGAAAGAGCGACTGCGCCCACTGGATGGCAAAACCGTTTTTATTCAGCCGAAAGATTTAACGGTTGGCTTTTTGTTATCTATTTCCAATGGTCATCCTCATTTAACAGCGATTTCTCCTGAATCTTTGTCGAACAAGGTAGAGATGGATGCGCGTTTAGAAGCCTCACTCGAAGTCTTTTTTCATTTGCTTCATGGTGAGAGTGATGGGGATGCCCTTTTCTTTTCACGCGATTTGAAAGTGGACGGCGATATGTCTGTCGTTGTTGCGCTTAGAAATGCGATGGATGGTCTTGGAGAAGATCTGCTCAAAGATGTTTTCACGCTGCCACGGCCTTTCCGCAGCATGTTTAGCCAAGCCGGTGGCGTAGCCAATCGCTGTCTCGATCGAATAATCGACCCTTTTTTAAAGAAAACAGCAAAACTGGAAAATCGCCTCTCAAAAATGCAGGCTGAAATTGATGCCTTGCGTCACAAAGAAGAGGGTAGTCCGTTAAAGGTCGTCCATAATTCTATCAAAAAAGACCAAGAGAATAACGCTGATCTTAGTGAAACGGCCAAAAATGCGATAGAGTTATTGGCACCTGCCGGAACGCCTGCCGCTTTAAGGTCAGCGATTGATGCTGGTGCCAATGCTGTTTATCTCGGTTTCCGAGATGAGACGAATGCCCGTAATTATCCCGGCTTAAACTTCACTCGGGAAGATTTGAAAGAAGGGATCGAATACGCGCATCAAAGAGGGCGGCGTGTTCATGTCGCGATCAATACTTATGCGGCTGCTGGACATATGGATTCATGGTATAAGGCCATTGATACAGCCGCAGAATTAGGGGCTGATGCCCTTATCATGGCTGATATGGGATTGCTCTCTTATGCCAGCCAGCATTACCCTCATTTGTCGCGGCATCTTTCGGTTCAGGCAGGGGCATCGACCCCTGCGGCGATTCAGTTCTACTATGAAATGTTTGGTATTAACCGCATGGTTTTACCAAGAATGTTTACGCTTGATGAAATCGCGGCTTTAAAAGAGAAAGTGCCGATCGAAATCGAGACCTTTATTTTCGGTAGCTTATCTCCGATGTCCGAAGGGCGCTGTGCGCTTTCAGCCTATGCGACGGGTCGTTCTCCTAATCTTTGCGGCGTTTGCTCTCCAGCGGAACATGTCCGTTACAAGAATGAAGAGGGTGTTCTTATTTCGCAGCTTGGCGATTTTGTGATCAATCGTTTTGGAAAAGATGAAGCCGCAGGATATCCGACCCTTTGTAAGGGACGCTATATCCCGAAAGGGGGTGAAGCCTCTTATCTTTTTGAAAAACCGGAATGCCTGAACGCCGCTGAATATATTGCCAGCCTCAGGGCGGCAGGGGTCACTTCTTTTAAAATCGAAGGTCGGCAGCGTAGCCGTTTTTATACCACAGAAGTTGTTTCCTGTTTTCGTGCGCTTCTTGATGCCGAAGCATCAGGTAAATCTGCTGACAGTTTACCCGATGTTTTGAATAGGTTACGTGATTTGGCCGAGGGGGGCGAAGAAACCCGCGGAGCATACCGGAAAGGGTGGCGATGAGTAGTTCTACTAGCGATCATTTGTCTTTAGGCGCGGTTATGTTCCCGTGGCCTGCTAAGATGTTACGGGATTTCTATTTTCGTATTGCCGATGAAGGCGATGTAGATAGCGTTTACCTAGGCGAGGTCATCTGCTCCAAGCGCTCGCCTTTCTTAAAACACTATTTGCCGGAAATTACGGATCGTCTTACAAAAGGTGGTAAGAAAATCGTTTTTTCTTCTATGGCCTTGGTCGGAACCGCTGATGAAGTCAGGGAGATGGAAGAGCTGGTCGAAAAGACCGATGGGCTTATCGAGGCAAATGATGTTAGCCTTGTGCGTTTATTACAGGGCAAGCCTCATCATTTGGGGCCTTTTGTTAATATCTATAACGAAGGCGCGCTTGATTTCTTAACGCGTTTAGGGGCTGAAAAGGCTTGCTTAAATCCTGAATTACCCGCCACGGTTATCAAAGAACTCGCCCAGAAAAGCACTATTCCTTTAGAGGTAATTGTTTTTGGGCGATTACCTATTTCTATTTCTGCTCGTTGCTTTGATGCCCGCGCTAAAGGCCGAACAAAAGATAATTGTCGTTTGGCTTGTCTCCATCATCGGGATGGCTTGACGATCAGTACTCTCGAAAATCAGCCTTTTTTAACGGTCAATGGTATGCAAACTCTGACCTATGGTTGTGGTAATTTAATTCAGGCTATTCCTGAATTACAGCAGGCTGGAATACACAGTTTCCGCTTGTCGCCTCAGTCAGGCGATATGGTCGCAACGGCTTCGCTGTTTAGAAAATGTTTGGCAGGTCAAATTGATGCGACAGAAGCAAGCACGCTTTTGGCAAGCTATCATCCTGAAATGCCGGGTTTTGCCAATGGTTTTCTCTATGGCCAACCGGGACATAAATTTATCACGGACGGCCCCGTTTTAAATCCGGCACCCCTCAAAAAGACAGAGAGTGCTTGATCAAAGACGCGTTTATGACTTCCTGTCGGGTAATTTTTGACTGTATTCAAAAATAAGCCGATGCAATCCGGCAGGAGTCAAATCTTCCTCATTATCTTGGGGCGGTGTTATAATGCCTTCTTCATCAAAACAGAGCAAAACATAAGGTGTATATCGCTCAGGCGTTGGCACACTAATTTCAGGAATACTAGGTCTATGATCTCCAAAAAAGGCAATAACAGCCCGTTTTTTTGCCTTTTTGAAATAGGATACTAACCCACCCAACATTTTATCGCTATTTTCTGCATGACGAATATAGGAAAGAAGCAAGGCTTCCGGTGTCGCTTTACCATCAGCATCCCAAGGGCCATGATTTTCCATCGTTACCGTATAAATAAAGGTTGGATGCTGATTTCCTTCTATAATCTCTATGATCTTTTTACCTAAAGTTACATCATCGACATAGCGTTGTCCTGCTTTTGGTGATGAAAAATAGTCTAGACCGATTAAACGAGAGAACCCTGCCAAAGGCATAATATCGTCACGGTTATAAAAACGCATATCATGCGGATGGACAAAAAATGACTGATAGCCATAATGCTGCAAACGCGCGGATAAGGCGTAAGTCATTTCTTTTTTGGCGGTCATGAAAGGATCGAATTGGCGAAAGCCGAGGTCGTCGTCTTCTCTTCCAAATAACACGCCATATTCTGTCCGCATGGTATAGGCACCAAAACCGTTGACGTGTAATTTACCGCTTTTCCATGCCCATTTTTGCGCTTCTTTCAGGGCAGGCAAGGGGGCTCTTGTGCCTTCTGGGACAAGATGGGCTGGGTCCATAAAGGACTCACATTGAATAACCAGAATAATTTCGGGTTTTCTCGATAAATCTAATTCTTCTTCACGCTCTTCTTGGAAATTTAAAGGCGTTGGATCGGGACTTCCTCGCCATCTTTGCCAATAGAGAAATAGAACCGCAATCATGCCTAATTTTTTTGAATCTTTTTCTAAAGACGGCTCTATGGCTAAATGATTGAAAAGAGGTGTTTTCAAAGCAAAATACAAAAACAAACCATCGAGCGCAAAAAGCAGAAAACCTCTTAAGTGGGCTGAAAATTGTCTATTATTGAAAATAATAAAAAACAAAATTAGAATAGGTGTTACCGTGGCCAGCAACCAACAGGTTAAAGAAGAAAGCGCTGTTAAATAAAATCGGGGATGACGTGCGACAGAAACCAAAACTAAAAAATCGGAGAAAATTAAAGGCTCTCCAAGCATTTTATATTTTGTATTTGAAATAGCGGTTAAAGCTGACTGTAATGATAAAGTTATAATGGATGATAATAAAGGATTACCTGTTAAGAACAGAAATAGACTATAGGCTGCTGTGACGACACCGCTATGAAGGATAAGACCGCTGCTGCTTCTTCTACCATAAGGTAGGGCGTAATGGTCTATAACAAAGCTTATAATAAGGGTTACTGCCAAAAACAGTAGGTCATTTATCACTTTGGATTACTGCCTTAAACTACGATCAAATCAGAAAATATAATGGGTGAAGAAAAACGTCTATGAGCCGCTATAGTGACTCTGTCTATGCCCCTTAAGCGTCAAAGGAATATTCTGTGCGCTTTCCACTATGGCAGCGACACCTCATCTCATAATAATTCTCTAGAATGATGAGAATATTGTGAAATTCTTGCCATAAATTCCATAAATAGCCTATGAACAGGGCTATTAAATCCGATTTGTTTTTATTATCAGAAGCATTCGTATAACGATTGTCTTTAAATCAAGACAAGAAATTGTTTTATTCCTATCGCGTAGATGAAAGGGGCCGTATGGCCGAAATCGTCCTTCAAAGCTTATCCCCAAGCAGATATTTCATCAGGCGTATTACCGAGAACAAAAACCATGTATGAATATCGGAAGACGATTGCTGCGAGTGATAACGCGCCTTTAATTGCTGCGCCTGCCACTCGGGTGCCGCTCCCCAAACGAAATCTTTTATTACTGCAAGGGTTAATGGGGCCTTTGTTCCGCCGCCTTGGTCAAGCTCTGACAAAACACGGTTATACCGTTTATAAAATTAACTTTAATGGTGGCGATCGCTTTTTTTGGCGTTTGCCTAACGGTATCGATTTTTGCGGAAATGAAGACGATTGGCCTGCTTTTTTTGAGGAAACCGTCAAAAAACGGAATATCACTGATGTTATTTTATTTGGTGATTGTCGGGCTTTACATCGGGCAGCTATCCATGTTTGCCGTAAACTTCATATCCCCGTGCATGTTTTTGAAGAAGGCTATATCCGTCCGGATTGGGTTACGCTCGAATTAGGCGGTGTCAATGGTCACTCTTCCTTACCGAAAGATCCTGAATGGTATAAGGCAGAGGCCGCTAAATTACCTCCCATAGCTGAACACCGCCCCGTGCCGTCTTCTTTTGTCCGGCGTGCCTATGAAGGGGTTGCTTACAGCCTCGCTACTGCGGCTTTAAAATGGCATTATCCCCATTGGAAGGACTACCGCCCTTGGCCACCTTTGGTCGAAGGTGTCGGTTGGTTAAGACGTTTATGTCGCCGCAAAAAAGCACAGGCTCGTACTGATATGTTGCTAGAACGGCTGGAACGGGAACAAACGCCTTATGTGTTATTCCCGTTGCAACTAGATGGCGATTCTCAGGTCAGGTTGCATTCTCGTTTTAACGGAATGCTCGAGGCTATCGAATTAGTTCTAGGCTCATTTGCCTTTCATGCGCCCAAACATCTCAGGCTCGTTATAAAAGAGCATCCTCTTGATAATGGTGTCCGTGACTGGTGCGCTGAAATACGGATGATCGCGGACAGGCTCGGCATAACCGACCGTATTGACTATATGGAGCTCGGTGACATTGCCCTTGTGACCCAGAAAGCCCAAGCGCTGGTAACTATCAATAGCACCTGTGGCACTTTGGCTTTAAATTGTAACGTGCCGGTCATCACATTGGGGCAGGCTGTTTATGATATTGAAGGCGTTACCTATCAAGGGAGTCTGGATAACTTCTGGAGTAATCCTGGCAAACCAGATCAGGAAATTTTTGGAGCTTTCCGGCGCGTCTTAATTGAAAGATGCCTTGTCGCAGGTGGCTTCTTCTCTGAAGAGGCGCTTGAAAAAGTGATGGAAGGCGTTCTTACTCGCTTGCAATCTGCCTGCCCGATTGAGCCTAGCCTTGTGCATGATTTATCAGCTAGCTTACAGCGAAGGCCTTCTTCAAAATTAGTCACTGCTGTTGCAAGCCATAAAAGAAATATCGCTTTCAAACGGTCATAACATTAAAAGAAACTATAGGGATCAACATCAATTGTAATGCGGGCAGAAGACGGAATAGAAATCTTTGAAAGCCATTGATGAATAACCCGTTGTATTGGGATATTCCTCTTGGCTTGGATCAGAAAACGATACCGATAACGGCCTCTTAATTGTAATAATGGGGCAGGTGCTGGGCCAAAGACTTCTATTCCATTGTCCTCCGGCTTTCTCTGTCCCAATTGATGGCCAACGGCCTCGGCTATTTCCTGTTTTTCAGAAGAGATAATCAAGGCGACATAGCGCCCAAAAGGCGGGGCTTCCGTTAACTCTCTGATTTCTAATTCTGTTTGATAAAATTCTTCGCGATCGCCTGATGCCAAAGCCGAAATAACGGGCATCTCCGGTTCATATGTCTGGATAAAAACATGCCCGTCCAGAGCACTTCTTCCCGCCCGTCCCGCAACCTGTGCAATTTGCTGAAAACTATGTTCTGACGCTCTTAAATCGCCTCCTTGCAAACCAATATCCG
>NZ_JAIWON010000087.1 GCF_020216885.1 Zymomonas sp.
CATCGACCACCCCTACAACGGTTAATCTTGGGAAATGATATCCCTTGGTTATCAGCTGGGTGCCAATGATTATGTCTATGGCACCTTG
Source organism: Zymomonas sp. (assembly GCF_020216885.1). GTDB lineage: Bacteria > Pseudomonadota > Alphaproteobacteria > Sphingomonadales > Sphingomonadaceae > Zymomonas. The sequence goes on from NZ_JAIWON010000087.1 coordinate 89, forward strand.
ATCCATTTTCTCAACAAATTCGGCGGCTTGTTTGGGGGTTGCTAATGTATCTGATGTAATGGTTTCAATGCGGGCTTCTGGGAAAAGCAAAGCTGCTTCTTCTGCGATTCTTTCGACTCCGGGGCCACAAGCGACAAGGCTATCGGCTGTTTGGCATTCGGGGCATTTATCTGGGACAGGCATCGTAAAACCGCAATGATGACAAATCATTTGTCCTAATTGACGATGCTCAACCATCCATGCGGTGCAATGGGGACATTTTATACGATGACCGCAATGCCGACACAGGGTGAGAGGGGCGTAGCCCCTTCGATTAAGAAAAAGCAGGCCTTGCTCATGGCGTTCTATTGCGCCAGTCAACGCCTTCACCAATGGCGGGGCTAACCACCGACCTTTAGCTAGGGCCTGTTCGGCCATGTTGATCACATGAATAGTCGGTAACCCTGCTGATCCATGGCGTTCTGCTAATCGTATTTCTTTATAATTCCCCAAACGCACCTGCATAACGCTTTCAATTGCAGGTGTTGCGGTTGCTAAGATAACAGGAATATTCTCGAATTTGGCACGCATGACTGCGACATCTCGCGCTTGATAACAAACCCCATCTTCCTGTTTGAAACTGGTTTCATGCGCTTCATCAACAATAATGAGACCTATTGCCTTAAACGGTAAAAACAAGGCTGATCGCGCGCCAATAACCACTTTGGCTTGGCCTGTTATAATCGCTTGCCAATTTTTTCTGCGGCGCGCTTGCGATAAATCAGAATGCCAAACAACAGGCTCACAGCCAAAACGCGCTTGAAAGCGTTTTAAAAAAGGCTCTGTCAAAGCAATTTCAGGTAACAATATCAGAGATTGTTTACCGTCACGCAAAGTCTGGGCAATCGCCTCAAAATAGACTTCGGTTTTTCCTGATCCAGTCACGCCATCCAATAAAAAAGTTTCAAAGCTCTTTTCCGCTATGGATTTTTTTAAGATTTCAGCTGCTTTTTTTTGTGTCTCTGAAAGAATGGGGGCATTAAAATCAGGATCGGGTAGCGATAAAGCTATCTCTAAGGGTGTTTTTTGTTCTGTTATCAAACCCGTTTTGATCAAAGCGCGAATAACGGCGGGTGATACTTCTGCCTTTTCTGCCAGTTCACGGACAGAGCCTTTTTCCCCTGAAAGTTTTTCTAAAGCCTTTTGTCTTAAAGGCGTTAATTTAAGCCATTCTCTTTTGGGGACATAATAATTCTTGATTTCCCTGCTTTCTATCGTTGCAGGTGAAAAAGGGATTCCCATACGAAGAACGGCACCCAAGGGTGCCATATAGTATGAGGAAACCCACTGGATAAATTTCCGATAAAAATGACTCGCTTCAGGCAAATCATAGATCTTGCTCACCGGACGTAGTCGGTTATCTGCGATCTTTACCTGACTTGAAACGTCCTCTTCCCACAGCATCCCTAATATTTGTCTGGGACCCAAGGGGATGCTGACAATCTGACCCGCGGCAACAGCTTGTTCTTCTGGCAAGCTATAGGTCAAAATCCCCAAAGAAGGATTGGTGGTCAAAACAGGGATGCGGCGTTTCACGTAAATTTGATCCGCTTAATAAAGAAAAGAGCATTTATATCTTTATGGCCACTCGATGCAAAAGCTTCAATCTTTATAGCAGATAGGCAGGCGTTCTTGCCTGCCTAACAGCCCTATTCCGATATCCTAGTAACATGCCCTCATTGAGACATAATCTCCAATATACGGGTCCCATTGCATACGGGTGTTACAATTGGCGTAGCCGCCGCCATAATAGCCAGAGTAACCGCCGTAATAGCCGCCACCATCATAATATCCCCGATTATAGGAGCCATTTGCAATAATCGCTCCCGTCATAAGGCCAAGCGCTCCCATACCAAAGGCTGCACCGGGGCCCCAACCACCACCACCGCGATGATGATGTCTCGGGCCGTCCCATCCCCCGGGGCCGCCACCCCAACCACCGGGTCCTGGGCCACCACCCCAACCTCCAGGTCCTCCTGGGCCGCCATGATGATGCGCTAAAGCTGGGGTCACAACGGTCGCTGTCAATGAGGAAGCAGCAATGGCTGCTACAAGTAATCGCAAGATATTTTTAAACATTACTGCCTCTTTTCCGGAACAGAATCCGATAACTGAACAAAGACCAGAATGGCATAATCACGAGCTTTGTTCCGATTGCAAACACTATATAATATAGTATGTGAATGGGCTTAGAATGTTCCGTTCATTCATAATTCAACTAAAAATATCTCTTTTTAAAGCTTTTGATGTATTTTAACCTTTTTGCTTTCTTCCCTTTTACAAGAGGCTTGTTTTTAATATTTTTTATTATAACCTCAGGTAATATTATCCGCTTTTGGCTTGAGGTGTTGCGATATGCGTCGTCTGATTCCCGTATCCTTGCTTATGTTCATGGCCTTTTCTCCAGCCAATGCGGTGCCAGCACCCAAGATCGCTATCTCCAATTTTGATCAACTGGCGCATCCCTTGCCTATGCCTTACAATGAGCGGGCACATGCTGAAAAAGCCGTTGCTGACGCTCGAGCCAAAGCCAAAAAAGCCAACAAGCTCCTTTTAATTGATCTTGGCGGCAATTGGTGTCCTGACTGCCGAATCTTGGGCGGCATGTTCGATCAGCCGGATTTAAAACGGTTTATGGATAAACATTATGAAATCGTTACGGTTGATGTAGGACGCTTCGATAAAAATCTGTCTATCCCCGCGCATTACGGTCTAAATGATCGTTTGAAAGGCGCTCCGACCTTACTAGTTGTTGATCCCAAAACAGACAAATTATTGAACCTGGGGCATGTCACGGCTCTGGCTGATGCCCGCTCTATGACGCCCCAGGCTATTGCCGACTGGCTGGCACAGTGGGTTCGCTAAATAGCTTGTGACAGCACATTGTAGATGGCTGCGGTTAGGCTCCGTAATTCTTTAGGTGTAATCGTAAAGGCTGGTGTCAGATAAACGATATTTCTGAAGGGGCGTATCCAAACATTTTGCTCCAATAATTGGCTTTTCAGCTTATTCATATCGTTTATCTTTTCCAACTCGACAACACCTACCGCCCCCATCACTCTGACATCCTTGACGCTAGGCAACGCCCGACAAGGGGCTAATTCGTCAGTCATCTGTTGTGAAATTTGGGCGACTTGCTCCAACCTGTTTTCTTGTTCAAACAAGTCCAAAGAGGCCAAAGCACAGGCACAAGCGAGGGGATTTGCCATAAAGGTTGGGCCATGCATTAACGCATGAATGGGATTATCCGACAGAAAACTATTAAAAATAGAAGTCGTCGCAACGGTTGCTGCCAAAGCCATCGTCCCCCCCGTCAAAGCCTTGGAAAGCGTTATTATATCTGGTGCGACATTTGCCTGTTCAAAGGCAAATAGGCTACCCGTTCTTCCAAAGCCGGTGAAAATTTCGTCAAAGATCAGAAGAAGATTATATTTGTCGGCAAAGTAACGCAGACGCTTTAAAACCTCTGGAGAATGGAACAGCATTCCTCCCGCACCTTGTATCAAAGGTTCAGTAATAATCGCTGCAATTTCGGTATGATGCTGTTCCAGAAAAAGATCAAAGCGCGCTATGCTCTCTTCGTCTCTTGGTAAATCAACAATGTAATGCTCTGGCAAAATCCCCGTGAAGAGACTGTGCATCCCTTCTTCTGGATCACAGATCGCCATGGTCGCCATGGTGTCCCCATGATAGCCCCCTCTAAAAGCTAATAGCTTCTTCCGTTTAGTGTCGCCTTTATTCAGCCAATATTGCATAGCCATTTTTAAGGCGACCTCGACCGCTACTGATCCAGAGTCACTAAAGAAAACGTGATTGAGATCATCTGGCAAAATTTTCGCTAGGCGGCTTGCCAATCGCAAAGCAGGCTCATGGACAATCCCGCCAAACATAATATGAGGCATTTCTCGAAGCTGTTCTTCAGCTTTTTTATAAATATAAGGATGATTATAGCCGTGACAGGCGGTCCACCATGATGCGATACCGTCTATCAGCTCTCGTCCGTCGGCTAAATAAATACGGCTTTCTTTTGTTGCTATAGCTGGAATTGGTGCAGTCATTGTCTGCATTTGCGTATAAGGTAACCAAATGTGAGAAAGACCGTCTTTCAACCAATTGGGATTATTCATTGTCACGACCTTAGCTAAGATTTTATCTATAGAATGGTAATAGGGCGGCTTGATTGGAATATTGTTATGACGTGTTTTGACCATCATTTTCATCAAGCCCTTATTGGTCTTGATCAAAAAAAGTTAAGACGGACGATATCTGGTATCAAGCCAGAAGAAGGCGCAATAATTAGCGCTCTTTCTGATAATCAGCTTTTATGCGATTTTTCTTCTAATGATTACCTTGGTCTTTCTTCCCACCCTCTTCTAAAAGAACGATCCCAGTTATGGTCAGACCAATTCGGGGTTGGCTCTCGGGCTTCGCGTCTGGTTTCTGGAACGCTATCGATACATCTTGAAGTCGAAAAAAAAGTGGCTCTTTTAAAAGGCAAGGAAGCTGCTTTACTCTTTCCATCTGGCTGGCAAGCTAATGCTTCAGTTTTACCCGCCTTATTTCGACTCTCGCTTGAACAAACGGGTCATAAGGCTCTTGTTTTTACGGACAAGCTAAATCATGCAAGTATCCATCTTGGATGCTCCGCTGCCGGTATTAAGCAAATCCGATTTCGCCATAACGATTTGCTTCATTTAGAACAGCTTCTAGAAAAACAAAAACAGGTAAATGGACTCCGCTTTATTATAACCGAAAGCGTTTTTAGTATGGATGGCGATCAGGCAGACATCGGAACGCTTCGTCAAATCGCTGATAAATATAATGCCTTTCTATATGTGGATGAGGCCCATGCAACAGGCGTTCTCGGAGAAAATGGCAGAGGGCTTGCTGGGGGCGCTAAGGGGGCTGATTTGGTTATGGGAACCTTTAGTAAAGCGTTAGGGTGCTTTGGAGCTTATATTGCAGGATCCACGTTGCTTTGTGATTGGCTTGTGAATAGCTGTTCTGGATTTATTTATAGCACAGCTATACCGCCATCAATGATTGGGGCAATGGATGCGGCTTTGGATATTCTTCCGACTTTGTCAAAAGAACGCCAACAACTTACTGAAAGATCGGATCATATCCGAAAAGAATTCCAATCTATGGGGTTAGATACTGGCTTATCTTCTACCCATATTATTCCTGTTGTGATCGGTAATAATGAAGCCACTTTGTTGGCTGCGCAAAAATTAAAAGACAAGGGTATTCTTGCTATTGCAATCCGTCCTCCAACTGTGCCGCTTCATGCTGGACGTCTTCGCTTCGCTTTAACCTCTCTTCATAACGACGCCATGCTAGAACATCTGAGTCGTGTTATGAAAAAATTAGCAGCTGAAATACACAAAGGATCTTCGGTATGAAAATCCCTCGCTTTCTCTTTGTGCATGGATGGGGATTCGATCGAAATTTTTGGGAACCTGTGCGGCAGGCTATGGGGCAGCATAACGGCGATAGCCTTGATTTTGGCTATTTTGGCCAGTCCAAGTTAGAGTATGATTGGTCGCAGCCTTTTATCGCCGTAGGGCATTCCCTTGGCTTCCTTTGGTTATTACAGCAACCTCTTGCCGCTTGTATTAAATTGATTTCGATTAATGGATTTTCCCGTTTTTTTGCTGATCCTGACTGGCCTTTTGGAGTGCCTCAAAGAGTGACCAAGCGGATGCAGCTAGCACTTCATAGAGATGCAAAAAAAACAGTTGATCAATTTTATAAGACTTTAGGATTCTTTAATATCTCAGAAAAACGATATGATCTCGCTGCTTTGGATAATGGTTTGGAATTTTTGATGACGCAAGACAATCGCCGTATTGCAAAGAAACAGGCGCATAAAATAGCCATTATGGCCAGCGATCAAGATCCCATCGTCCCAGTTTCTTTGACTAAAGCTTGTTTCCTAACATCTACGCCTATTCGTTGGAATAAAAACGGCGGCCATTTACTCCCGATTACAGACCCCAATTTCTGCGCTAATTTTATTCGTGATGTAGTGAAATGTATAAAATGAAGGATAAGTCGCGAAAAAATCAAATTATAGAGCGCTTTGGAAAGGCAAGCGCTTACGATCAAGCTGCATTTGTCCAAAAAATTGTTGCTAAAAAATTAGCTGAGAAAATCAAATTAACTTTCCCGAATTCTACATTTTTACCAATTAAAATATTAGAATTTGGTTGTGGAACTGGCTTTTTGACAGAAGAACTTACTCGTCTTTTCCCAAAGGCTGAGATTACTGTCTCAGATATTTCTCCTGCGATGCTAGCACGAGCAAAAATAAAATTTGATCCTCTTAGTAATGCTCTCAATTTTCAAGTGTTAGATGGCGAAAATCTTCCCCAATATCCTTTCTATGACTTGATTTGTTCCAGCCTTAGTTTGCAGTGGTTTACTGATAGACAGAAAGGGCTACGCCGTCTTATTGAGCAGCTTAACCCCGATGGTCAGTTGTGGGTTTCAACTTTATGCGAAAATAGCTTTCATGAGTGGCGACAGCTATACCATCAGCGAAGCTTGCTTTGTCCTATAATGGAATGTTCTTCAATAAGTGAGCTTCAATCCGATTGGCCCGCTTCAGGGCAGGGCGAATGGACATCTGAAAAAATTATCGACTATCCTCAAAGTGGATTTACCTTCCTTCGCCATTTTAAAAAAATAGGAGCCTCTCTACCGCAGGAGACTATCCCCCCATTATCTGTATCTAAATTGAGGACTCTTTTAAAACTATTTGATCAGGGAGAGAAAAAGATTACCTATCATGTAGGCTATGGCTCTTTTCGAAAATCATCAAGAAAAGGTGTCTTTGTAACGGGCACAGATACCGGTATTGGAAAAACATTAACAGCAGCATGCCTTGTTAAGGCTTGGAAATCTTTTTACTGGAAGCCATTTCAGACAGGTTTATCGGAAGAAGAGGGTGATAGTGTAGTCGTTAAACGATTGGCTAAAATCTCTGATGATCAATTAATTCCCTCGGCCGTTACTTTGGCCGCGCCATTATCACCTGAAGCTGCCGCAAAACAAGAAAATCGCATTATAACAAAACATGATATTCGTTTGCCTTCCTTAAAGGATAACGAAATTTTAGTGATTGAAGGTGCTGGTGGTTTGATGGTGCCCATCTCACCCGATAAAATGATGATTGACTTTATTCAGGATTGTCAATTGCCTGTTATTTTGGTGGCCAAAAGCGGGTTAGGAACAATTAACCATACACTTCTTAGTTTGGAAGCACTCCGTTCTCGGAAAATTCCGATAGCAGGTGTCATTTTAAGCGGTACCGAAAATCAAGAAAACAGACAGGCTATCGAAAAATATGGTAAAGTCTCTATCCTAGCAGAAATACCATGCCTAGATCAGGTTAATCCTGAGCGGATCGAGACGGTTGCGCGTAACATCCCTGCTTTTGATACCATTCATCCAAGTATAGATTGCTGAAAACTGTCTAATGAAAAACAAGAATTGGTTTGAAGACAGTCATCCTGCGCGGTTGCTGGTTACGCAATGGGAACAATATTTGCAATTCTCATTGCGGCGTTCGCCTCATAGTATTCGGGCGTATATGGCCACTGTCCATCGTTTTATTAGCTTTCTTGGAAATCATCGCGGTGATTTAATTGATAAAAATACGCTCCAAAAAACTGATATTGCAGAAATCCGAGCTTTTCTAGCTTATCGTCGTCAATCCGGCCTAGCTAATAGTTCTGTCGCTCGCGAGATTTCAGCGATACGTGCTTTTTTGCGCTTTATAGGTCTAGATCCCATTCCGGCTATAAAAGGAGCAAGGGTAAAGAAAGGCATCCCAAGACCTTTATCACCTGAAGACGCTGTCGCTTTAGCAAAGGAAGTCAGCGAAGAGGCTTCAGAACAATGGATAGAGGCGCGTGATTTAGCCTTGCTGCTTCTCTTATATGGTTCTGGTCTTCGGATAAGCGAAGCGCTTAATTTGACCTGTGATATATTACCCCTACAGACGACTTTAAGGGTTGTAGGTAAGCGATCTAAAATACGCATTGTGCCTTTGCTAGAAAAAGTAAAAAGAGCAATGGAAACCTACATCCGGCTTTGCCCTTATGCTTTTTCTGGAAGTCAGCCTTTTTTTAGGGGTGCGAAAGGAGGCATTCTTTCAGCTGACGTCCTACGGCGGACAGTCCGCAAGGCGCGTTACCACCTTGGTCTTGATATCAAGGCAACACCGCATGCGTTACGTCATAGCTTTGCATCTCATCTACTGGGGCGGGGGGCAGATCTCCGTAGCTTACAGGAGTTACTAGGCCATGCAAGCCTCTCTTCTACGCAAATATACACAGCAGTTGATGCCGCTCGTTTGCTAGATGTTTATCGGGCGGCACACCCCCGCGCCGATAAATAGCATCTTATAGGCTTTTGATTTTATTTTCGATTTTATCCCATATCATACCGGCAACATCACTACCGTTAAAACGATCCATCGCAACAATGCCAGTCGGAGATGTGACATTTATTTCTGTCAGATATCCTGCAATAACATCAATTCCGACAAATAGGAGGCCTTGCTTTGCTAATTCTGGCCCTAAAATCTGACAAATTTCTTTTTCTTTCTCAGTAAGAGAAGCCGCCTCGGCTGTTCCTCCGACACCTAAATTAGATCTAATTTCACCCTGACGGGGGATTCGATTGATAGCGCCCGCCACTTCCCCGTCGACTAGAATAATTCGTTTATCGCCCTTACTAACATCTGGGATAAAAGCCTGTGCCATATAAGGTTCTCTCCAGACTTCGCCAAATAATTCTGACAGGGCGCCAATATTTTTCCCGTCATGGCCGATATAAAATACAGCGGATCCAGCATTACCATAAAGGGGTTTAACTACGATTTCATGATGCTTCTTATGAAAAGTCCGTAATTGTTCGACATCGCGCGTAATCAATGTCGGTGGCATGAATTGAACGAAATCCAGAACATATAATTTTTCAGGCGCATTTCTTACAGCCGCGGGATTATTAACTACTAAAGTTTTATTCGTTATGCGTTCAAGCAAATGGGTGGCTGTAATATAAGCAAGATCAAAAGGGGGATCCTGCCTCATTAAAACAACATCAATATCACTTTCTAAATCAATCTCTTCTTCAGGCTCCTCGGTATAATGAGAACCTTGAACCGCATTCACTTGAATGGGATGCGCTTTTGCAACGACCCGACCTTCTTTATAGCTGAGATCTGAAGCCAGATAATGCCATAATTTATAACCACGTTTTTGAGCTGCTAGCATAAGAGCAAAGGAAGAATCACCCGCTATCTTAACAGATTCCAAAGGGTCCATCTGAACCGCAACTTTAAGATGCACCGTATATATCTCCCAAAATTCAAAATCTCTTATAGAGAATTGCCTTTCAGGCTCTTTTATTTCAAGCCATTAAATCGAAGATTATAGCTTCAGTATCGAAACCATAAGAATTATTTTTTAATTTTAATGAATTTTTTGGAGAAATTTACAAAATTTTTTGCAAAAAATAGCATGATATTTTATTTTGAATGGCAAAAATAAAATAATTCGAATTAGTTATTTTATTAAAAAATATATTCATTCCCAAGGAAATCAGTTTTTCTTGATTTCCTTGGGTGTTTCCTAACCGGATTAAATACTCTTTAACTAGAAATAGTGGTGTAAAAGATTTTAGACATTGAAGCGGAACAGCATGATATCACCATCAGTAACAACATACTCTTTGCCTTCTTGACGCAGCTTCCCTGCTTCACGAGCTCCAGCATCACCACCACATGCAATATAGTCATCAAAGCCGATAGTTTCTGCTCGAATAAAACCGCGCTCGAAATCTGTGTGAATAACGCCAGCGGCTTGTGGTGCTTTTGCGCCCTTTGTTATAGTCCATGCACGAGCTTCTTTTGGACCAACCGTAAAAAACGTAATAAGATCAAGCAGGTCATAGCCAGCACGAATAATTCTACCTAGTCCGGTTTCCTTTAATCCTAGGTCAGACAAGAAAACAGAGCGGTCTTCAGGTTCCATTGTCGCTATTTCAGATTCAATTGCAGCCGAAACAATGACAGCTCTTGATCCTTCAGCTTTTGCGCGTTCAAAGATTTTTGCAGAAAATTCATTGCCTTCAGCTGCAGCAGCTTCATCAACATTACATACATACAAGATCGGTTTTGCTGTAATAAGCTGTGCTTGAGCAAAATGACGCTCTTCATCTACATCTTTAGGTTGTGTCAGACGCGCCGGCTTCCCATCACGTAATAAATCAAGAGCTTGCCCCAAAACACTGGCAGCGACTTTCGCCTCTTTATCTCCGCCTTGAGCTTTTTTTTGGAGGTTGGGAACTCTTTTCTCAAGACTCTCAAGATCCGCTAACAGTAATTCTGTTTCAATTATCTCTGCATCTGCGACTGGATCAACTTTGCCTTCGACATGAGTAATATCATCGTCTTCGAAACAACGTAACACATGAACGATAGCATCAACTTCACGGATATGCCCTAAAAACTGATTTCCTAAGCCTTCACCCTTTGATGCGCCTCGAACAAGACCTGCAATATCAACAAAGCCTAACTGCGTTTCAACAACGCGTTGAGAATTAGCAATCTCTGCAATTTGGTTCAAGCGAGGGTCGGGTACAGCAACCTGGCCGACATTAGGCTCAATGGTGCAAAACGGATAGTTGGCCGCCTGAGCTGCCGCGGTTTCTGTCAGCGCATTGAAAAGGGTTGATTTCCCGACATTTGGCAAACCCACAATACCGCAACGAAAACCCATATCTTTATCCTTCTATTTTAATTCCGTTTAATGGATACAAACCATAGCTTAGGACTGACGACGTAAAGCAATTTCACTCATAAAACGGGCATCGTCATCATTTGCTAGCCACGGAATCGCTTGATTTATAGCATTTAACATGTCGGCAAGACTGTCTGTTTCACTTTTAGCAAAATTGCCAAGAACATAATCATGAACGCGAGATTTCTCTCCTGGATGTCCGATACCCAATCTTACCCGCCGAAAACTTTGTCCTATGTGAGCAATCGTAGACCGAAGTCCATTATGCCCAGCTGCCCCGCCGCTTTTTTTTACCTTAACCCGCATAGGAGCGATATCTAATTCATCATGAAAAACTGTTACATCTTCGGGCGTTAATTTATAAAAACGCATGGCTTCACCAATCGCGCGTCCGCTTTCATTCATAAAAGTGGCTGGTTTCAAAAGCAGGATACGTTCTTGATCAATTTGGCCAAGGGAGACTTGGCCTTGAAAAGCTTTTTTCCATGGCGCGAAGGATCTTTCGCTGGCTAGCATATCAACTGCCATAAAGCCTACATTATGCCGATTAAGTGCGTAAGATGACCCAGGATTACCAAGGCCTGCCCAAATCTGCATTCTGTTCTACCTAGAAAATAATATAAAAATATGAAGAAAAATCCGCCTGCCGTATGACAGGCGGATCATTATCCTTATTCAGATTTTTCAGCTTCTTTCTTTTCAGCAGAAGCTGCGGAAGCTGCAGCAGCAAGAGCTGCATCGGCTTCGTCATCAGCATTGCTTTTCATGCCTGACGGTGCAATCACCGTCGCTGCCGTTGATTCATGTTCATCATGAGCCAATTCGGCACCTTCTGGCAGCTTAATCTGATTCAGATGAATAGAATCGCCTACTTCAAGGCCAGCGACAGAAACAACAATTTCTTCAGGGATAGCTGTCGCTTTAACTTTAAGCTTCAGTTCATGATGAATAATGTTGAGAACCCCACCAAGCTTGATGCCCGGTGATTTTTCTTCATCAACATAAGAAACTGGAATAGCAACTTCGACCAGACTATTTGCACTAACACGCAGAAAATCTACATGCAGTACTCGATCCGTTACAGGATGGAACTGAACATCTTTCGGGATGGTCGGTAATTTTTGACCATCAACATCAATGGTAACAACAGAGTTCATGAAATGGCCAGTGTTTAACATTTTAAACAAGGCAATATGATCTACCGTGATACCCATTGCAGGGGTTTTATCACCATAAATAACAGCAGGAACGAGGCCTTCGCGACGGATAGCGCGGGAGGCTCCCTTACCAGCCCGGTCGCGCTTTTTAGCCAACAGATTGAGCGTGTCGCTCATGTTAGTCTCCAAAATTTTAAATTAGAAAAAGCGGGTCGCCTCCAGGGATGATCGACCCGCAGAAAGGCTCATAGAGGAGGACCTCCTCTCGAGCAAGCCGCTATACAAAGAAAACCACTTCTTTCGGGCGCTATTATTCAAATTCTTCAGGAAAACGGATAAATTTTTATTTGTTTGCTGTTTTTGCGTTCAGCTTTTCTAATATTGAGAATGGCGAGGCCTTCTCTTCTGGCAAGACGCCAGCTTTTGTTAATATCTGATCGGCATCAGGATGGCGGGGAAACGAGGGAAGAACGAGGAGTAATGTTTCGGCGACAGCTTCGCCCAAGTCGATCCGACTGTTGCTATAGAAAACAGTATCACAATCATCGGGTGATAGTTCTATTTCTTCTTCGAAGTCTTTTTCAGATTCTTCTGGTTGAAATCTTAAAGCAAAGTCCTCATCAACCATTATCGGTAAGGGGAAACCTGTCGCAGAGCAATTTTGGATGACAGAAGCTTTTATTCTACCATGCGCAACAACTGTTGTCCCCTCACGATAGAAGTCAATATTCGCTTGGAGTGAATCTATCACTTTCAACGAAAAGCGTTTAGCTAAAGCCGATTTTTCTATATCATTCGCCCATAAGCTGACATGCTGTGCTTGCTCGCTAATTTGATTTAGGTTAAAAATACGCGAAAATTCAGGGGATACGGATGTATCCATCGGGAAAAAAAAAAAAAAAGGAATGAAATATCTGTTCGATTAGG
>NZ_JAIWON010000088.1 GCF_020216885.1 Zymomonas sp.
GAAAAACTGAGAGAGTATAAGTCTCAGGGTTTTGAAATTCTGATACAGACAGCACGCAATATGCGTACTTATAATGGGTCTGTTGGTAAAATTAATGCGAATACACTTCCTATTATCTTGGACTGGTTAAAAAAACACGATGTCCCCTATGATGAAATTTATGTTGGCAAGCCATGGTGTGGCAATGACGGATTTTACATTGACGACCGTGCAATACGACCATCTGAATTTTTAAATTTTTCTCTTGATGAAATCAACCAACTGATTGAAACGCATTTATGATCCCTTCCAACCCCATTAACCTGATTATGTCAGGGGCCTATATTAGCAATGAGCTTATTGCTGAATTTGGGCCACTTCCTCCCGCGTTTTTACCTCTAGGCGTTGGACGTTTATATGATAAGCAGATATCCTGTTTAAAGCAGGACACAAAAGAAGTAATACCGATCTATATTACTTTGCCAGAAAGCTTTGAAATTCCATGTCATGACCTCCAATACCTAAAAGAAAAAGGAGTAACGCCCATATTCATACCAGACGGGTTGGAGTTAGGGGAGGCTATTGTTCTTGCTATCAATAGCATCAGTGCATATTCCTCAAGTATACGGATATTACACGGGGATACGGTTTTAAATCGTTTACCCAATGGATTAGATGTTGCTGCCGCACATCCAGAAAAAGATGATTACTGTTGGGCAGCTATCAATCATACCAATAATCAAATTGATAATTTTGAATTGATAGAAGCCGCAACTGAACGTAATTTAGATCGCTCTGTTGCTTGTGGTTATTTTGCTTTTTCCAGTTGCAGTGAACTAGTGCGAGCTATGGTTCGTGCACGCTATGATTTTATTAAAGGGCTTAATCTATATAATAAACGTTATTCGATGAAAATGGAATATGTTGAAGATTGGTATGATTTTGGCCACCTTCAGACCTATTTTCATTCTCGGAGGATGGTTTCAACGTCCCGAGCGTTTAATTCTTTACAAATAACAGACAGCGAAGTTAAAAAATATTCAACTGACCATTTCAAAATGGAAGCTGAGGCTCATTGGTTTGCGAATCTTCCTCCAAGCTTACTGCCTTACAGCGCCCGTTTATTAGATAAAGGGACAGAAGGTAGTAGAACATTTTATACGACAGAGTATCAATATACACCTAATTTATCTGAATTATTCGTTTTTTCAGAAATTGGTAAAGTGACATGGAAGAAAATTTTAAATTCTTCTGTATCATTCTTAGAAACCTGCAACAAATACAGAGGAGAGAAACCTAGAGATCATTATATGAATATGCTTATGGGAAGTAAAACTATCAGTAGGTTAGAAAAATATGCTGAAGAGACAGGTTTTAATATTGAAAAATCACTTCAGTTTAATGGCCGTAATACACCTTCTCTTTTAAAAATAGCAGAGTCTCTCCAGACTATGATTTCTGAAAATTCTGAAGAATTCTCTACCATTATGCATGGTGACTTCTGCTTCAGCAATATACTTTATAATTCACGAAATAGTCGAATATCTGTTATTGATCCACGCGGTTATGTTGCTGATAAATATTTAGATATCTATGGTGACATCAGATACGATATCGCAAAATATTCACATTCAATAAATGGTTTATACGATCTAATTATCGCGGGTCGCTATAGTCTAAATCAAGATAATGATTATAGCTTTTCTATTGAATTTGAAAAATCCCAACAGAGGGATTGGTTAAAAAAAATATTTTCAGAGTTAATTATAGCTAATATTCCCACAAATAGTTTGGAAATTCAGGCTATTACCATAGCTTTATTTTTATCTATGCTCCCGCTTCATGCTGATCGTCCAGATCGACAGGCAGCCTATATTGCTAATGCATTGAGATTATTTTCTAATTTAGAAAGCACAAATAAATGATTGTTATACCAATGGCAGGTCTTTCTAGTCGTTTTTCTAAAGCTGGTTATAAGCTACCCAAATATATGCTCCCTTTGGAAGGGAAAAGTGTATTCAAGCATTCAATCGAAAGTTTTTCTGAGTATTTTAACAATACTCCTTTTCTTTTTATCGCTAGAAATATCGCAGAAACACCAGAATTCATTAGAAAAGAAACGAGTGAGCTGGGAATTGCAGATGCCCGTATTGTTATACTCGAGCATGAAACATCTGGACAGGCTGAAACTGTAGAGATTGGAGTTAAAAAAGAAAAAATTGATGGTAAAACGCCGATTACAGTATTTAACATAGATACTTTTCGAAAAAACTTTCGTTTCCCTCAACAAAAATGGTTTGCTCATTCTGACGGTTATTTGGAAGTCTTCCATGGTGAAGGTCAGAATTGGTCATATGTTGGTGAAGTCGAAAACGCGGAAGAACCTCTTGTCGCTCGGACTACAGAAAAAGACCCGATTTCATCTCTGTGCTGTGATGGTTTGTATCATTTTGCGACAGCATCATCCTTCATAACTGCATTGGATAAAGAGCGTCAGTCGCCTTCTATGAATGAGTTGTATATCGCTCCTCTTTACAATCATTTAATAAAAGATGGTAAAAACATTCATTATAACCTCGTAGAAAAAGAAAAAATAATTTTTTGTGGAACACCCAGTGAATATGAAGAAATTTTAAATAAATAATTTTCTTTAAAACTGCCTTAGATGTTACTCTAAGGCAGTTTTTTATTTAGAGAAGACCATATCTTTTTTAATCTTCTTCTATAAAACAATCTCATTATTTTTTTTCTCGGGGGAGATGCGTATTTACCTTCAACAAACAGTTTTTTAATTTCGTCATGGGAGAAGTTAACTATATTTTCGAGAGTATTTTGAGAAAAACACTCGACCCTAGTATAGTTACTCATATTGTTAATGATACTCTGATATTTTTCGATATAGGCATGAGCTTCATGCATATCTAGTATGATAAAATTATCATATAAAATAAAAATAGAATCAATGAGCGATGTTGTATCATTGTGATATTCTAAAACGAGCTCTGGATATTGCTTTTTTATAAAAGGGAAGCTGACCCATTGCTCCGGCGCAAAACGCGTATAGAAACGTTTCTCTACTACATTTGAATTTTGACTATGATGTCTATGACGATACCATACTGCATACTCGAATGGATAAGAATCCACAGAATTCCATATTTTCTTTATATCTTCTGTTAATCCGAAATGAAACCAATCGCTATAATGAAATGGCATTTTTGATATTGTAAGAGGGTTCAGTGTGAATATTTCAGATACAAGTACTCTTTGCTTAAGTATAGATTTATTCTTCAGAGGATTTTTAATCTTTTTTTCGTAAAAATCGACGAAATTTCTATCACAGAAAAATAGATCATTTCGTATGCGCAATGTATATTTACTATTTGAATACTCTAGCCCAGTTTTGGCCGCCGCAATCATTAAATTAATATTGTTAATGCCGGGACTATCACTTTTCATCTTGGGTAACGGTGTCTGAAAAGATGAAATAGTGATCTTATCGCAATTTTTTTTGATTATATCAAAAGCAGAGGATATCAATCTATCCTTTAAATATTCTTTACATAGTTGAAATTCGTTATCTTCATTTAAATAAATACAATCACTAGAAGATATGACATTTATAATTGACGATTTAGGGAATAACTTCCTCCATATTCTAGATGCATCTGCAATATATACTATATTTTTTATGCCAATATAGCCTTGCATTATTATGGACAGCCCACCTTTACCGTCTAATTCTTCTTGTAAAGATACCATGTTAGCTTTCTCATATATTTTTATTAGTTTATGCGATAGTATCATTGAACATTATTATAGCATAAATTAAGCCAAGAAATTGAATATACTTTCACTAAACCTTCTATAGAAACACTAAATAAATTTTTAATTTTTTAAATGAAGAGGAATCGATATGATTATCTAAAATCTGAATATATACTATAAAATTTTACAAATAATTGTACAGTTAAATCAATGAGATGATTGAATGTCTTCTATTGAATGGCGGGTCAGTGAGGGGCTGACAGATTACGAATATGCCCGTTCGGAAATGACCAAGCGGGTGGTGGATATTGCCAATCAGGAAGCCTCTGAAATGGTGTGGTTTTTGCAGCATCCGCCCCTCTATACTGCCGGAAGTAGTGCGGATGAGCGGGAATTGTTAATGCCTGATCGTTTCCCTGTTTATCCGGCAGAAAGAGGCGGTAAATATACCTATCATGGCCCCGGTCAGCGGATTGGGTATTTGATGATGGATATCCGAAAACACGGTAATGATATTCGGCGTTTTGTTCATTCTATTGAAAAATGGGTTATTGAAAGCCTCGCTGAATTTGGGGTGACGGCCTATAGTCATCCTGAAAGGATTGGGATTTGGGTCAACACCCCCAACGGCGAAGCTAAAATTGGAGCGATTGGTATCCGAGTTCGGCGTTGGATTAGTTTTCACGGTTTTTCTTTAAATATATGCCCTGATCTTGAGCATTTTTCCGGCATTATTCCTTGTGGTATCAGCGAATTCGGTGTGACCAGCCTTCATGCCTTGGGGAAAAAGCTGCGTATGAGTGAAGTCGATCAAGCCTTAGCCGATCGTTTCCCGCGTTTTTTAGAAGCCTTGCAATCAAAAGAGGCGTTTTAATTCCCTATTATTCAAGATCTGTTGTTACTGGAATTCATGCTATGTAGACGTCGCGGTCAGTGCAGAAGTGATTGCCGTCGGCTCTTACTTCCATGTTTTTTGTAGCCTATCATGCAAAGATGTGCTGGTAATTTAATGAATAGATATGGTGCAGCGCTTACCCAAAATCATAGTGGGGAGTTGTTTATTTAAAGCTATAAAAGATTGAAAATCCATAGTGATACAAAGACAGAAAAATCATCTGTGTAATAATACCCCTCCAATTATATGGCTATAATTTTTCCAGATAGTCTTGATGGCAAAGCAGAAAGGAGAATTAGAAATTTTACTCAATTCGGCTTGCAAAAGATTAGAGTGTTTCTGTTCTGCCATCAGATCAAGCTGGGTAGAGAACAAAGTGTTTTTCTGTTCATCCAGATAGTCATCTAGCCCGATGACGGTAAGATTATCGGGCAGTTTTGTCCATGGAATCAGAGATCCAGCCTGCATTGGACGTCCCATCCCTGCGCTGTGCGTGTTATCAATGTAGTCGAACTTAATCCCAAATTGTTCGTAAAATCGGTTGCGGCGGCATTTGTGTTCACCATGTCCTTGATAAGCCGATAATTCTATTGGATTGATATCAGCCTTTGGCCATTGGGTCGCCCATTGAACAATCTGATTCATCAAGAATGATCCCACTCGATTGCCTCTAATACAATCAGGATCTAAATAGACAGCACCTTCGAGAGGCGAAGATCCTGTGAGAGAAATTGTGCCATTATCCCCGTAGTAACTAACGTAACAGGCCGGAAATTCATATGTTTGCTTTTGATAGTCGGATAGAATTCCGCCAATAATTCGGTAGCGGATAAGCAGTATCGCCTCTTCGACAAGGCCATTCGTTCCTTTGCTGAGTGTCTCTTGATGCTGAATGAGCAATTTTACAACGGGTTTACCGGTGGGATTAAGGCGAGGTCGGGCGATGAGAATATAGGATTTCATATTAGAGGCTCAAAGCGATGAGATTTCGGATATCTGAAGATGAAAAACGCGCAGCTTTGTAAAGAAAACTGCGCGCTAAAAGCACCTTTTAGAGCATCTTAAAAAGGAGCTGTAGTCGATTTTGTTAGCCTATCGAGCAATATTTTTCTTGGCTTGTTCTGCCATATAACGATTTTGTTTGAAAGAAGCCTCCAAGGTCGCATCAATCAATTGATATAGGGCTTCGTCCTTATCAAGGACATCCATACCTTTTCTTGTGCTGCCGCCCGGACTAGCGACTTTGTCGGCGAGTTCAGCAGGTGTAATATCGGCTTGTTTTGCCATGGTTGCTGCGCCTTCGACTGTAGCGATGGCCATGGGTAAAGCCTGATCCGCAGTCAGTCCCAATTTTTGCCCAGCCTGTGCCAAGGCATCAATGAAGCGATACACAAAAGCGGGCCCGCATCCGGCAAGTGCCGTGGCCGTATCGAATTGGTTTTCGTTAACCCATTCAAAGAGACCAAGCGTTGAAGCCAATTTTTCAATGCATTTGCGCTGTTCATCTGCGAGCTTGTCCGCGCAAAGGGCAACAACGCCCTTCCCTAACGCCACTGGAAGATTGGGCATGGCACGAACAATGTTTTTGGCTTTCGGGAAGAAATGCCGCAAAGTTTCCAATTCTACGCCTGCAAGAATAGAAATCAGGGTTGTTTTTTCCGTGATATAGGGTGCCAATGTCGGAGCGATTTGGGGCAGCATTTGTGGCTTCACACCCAAAAGTAAAGTGGCCGGTGTAGAACCGTCTTCTGGCAGACTGGTAACAACCTTGACACCTTCGGCAACGGGCTTGCCAGAAGGACGGATAACCAGCATATCTTCGGGATTAAGCCCATTATTGAGCCAGCAGCTTATCATACTGCCTGCCATGTTACCGGCACCAAATGCCCAAAAAGGCGCTTGGTCTTTGGGTAACAACGGCGCTAAATCTGATGCGGTATCACTCATAAAGCTATCACTTTTTGTCAAAAATCAGTCAGAAAACAGTCTCTAAGCCTTTAGGCTTCCCCGATAGTTTCGATCAGGGCAGCGGCAATAGCCTCGGACGGTTTTTTATTTGCCCAAAGCACGAATTGGAACACCGGATAGAAGCGTTCACATTCATCTATGGCCGCTTCGACCACGGTTCCGGCTTGGATCAGGGAAAGCGCCGTTTCGCTTTCATCATCGAGTAAAACGGCATGACGGAACAGAACGATACCGGAGGTTGACCACATTTCAAAATGGCCAATCCAGAGCTGTTCATTGATAAGCCCCAAGGTTTCATACAAGACAGCGTGACGATCAGGCGTAACCCGAATATCAGGCAAAGCGAGGAATTGAAGCACATTATCTTCTTCCCGCCAGATTGCCCGTAATTCATATCGCGCCCAGCTACCTTGAAAATGGGCAATCACCTCGTCATCGCTCTGACGCTCATAAGTCCAGCCATGTGCCGAGAAATATTGTTCCAGCATCTCGAGTGGCCCGAAATCATCATGGGTGAACTCATATTCGTCAGTAATCACGACAAGCCCCCTATAAGGCTGAATAAAATAGTAAAGGCTGATTAGCGGATATATATCAAAAATTCACGCGAAAGATCAGGATTTATTCGCTTTTTGGAGCCAATAACACCGCTATCAGCCTTTTATTTTCAGGCATTGTCTTTTTTAGAAGCGGCTTCCAAGGCTCCGACGCGCATTCTTAACGTTTCACATTCATCACGGCTGACAAAATCAAGGCCACCGATCCATTCCCGCAAACGATCTTTTAAAACATTTTCGGCTTCGCGTCCCATACCTACAAAGGTACCGGCTGCACCATTGATAACTTTGACAAGGTCATCAATGAGATGATTTTCTGTCTGCATTGTCTATTCCACTCTTTAACAGCGTTTAAAGAACAGATGTGACGGTTATCATAGCCGGTACAAGTATCTTGTTGTTACGGGTAAGAGATAAAACCGGAAATATTTTATCCTGTCACATAAAAATGACTTCATCCACGGCATAACAGCCAAGGATTTTTGATAGGATAAATTTTATCCAAGATTGAGAACCGTTTTCAGATCAATTTACCCGATCTTTTCAGCGGCAAGCAGAAATTCGACATTGCCATCATGGCCAGTGATAGGACTTTTTTCAAGGCCGATGACATGCCAACCGAGCGTTTCCAGCCATGCTTTGACCTCTGAACAGACCCGTTTCCTGACTTCGGGATTGCGGACGATGCCGCCTTTTTCGACTTCCTCTTTTCGGGCTTCAAATTGCGGTTTGACCAAGGCCAATAAGCGACCCCCTTTTTTCGCAAAGGAAAGAGGGATTTCCAAAATTTTGGTAATCGAAATGAAGCTGACATCGCAAACGACGATATCAACTTCTTCTGGAATATGGTCTGTTGTCAGCAAACGGGCGCTTAGCTGTTCATAGAGGACAACCCGATCATCTTGCCGTAATTTCCACGCCATTTGATTGGTGCCAGAATCAACCGCATAGACCCGATCAGCCCCCGATTGAAGCAATACATCGGTAAATCCGCCGGTCGAAGAACCGACATCTAGCCCTATGGCGTTATCCACCGTCCAGCCGAAATATTTTAGGCCATGCGCTAATTTAATCCCCCCACGAGAAACCCAAGGATGGCCTTTTCCTTTCAAATGCAACGGTGCATCAATCGGTAAAAGCTGTCCTGCTTTTTCAATTCGGCGATCTTTATTCCAGACTTCTCCGGCCATAATGAAGGCCTGTGCCAAGGCCAAGCTATCAACCATTTCCCGTTCAACTAACTGTTGATCGACCCGTTTTTTCTTTATTTTTTGCGCCATGGAAACCTTAATAGGGGCTGTTTTGTCAGGAATATCAGACAAGATTTTGAGATTGCCAGTTTCTTTTTGAGTGTAAAATATTTATCTGCTGTCACCTTGTGAAGGCAAATGCGATATGCCCTGTTTTCTGGATCTCTGCAATCGCCCGATCAAGAAAGCGGATCAGCAATCTATTGGCCTTGGTTAAAAAGGGAATGGAAAAACGATCCGTCAACGCCGCCGGAAGATGAATTGGCCTTTTTTAGCTTTCGGCTTTTTCTTGCCTTTTCTGTTCAGGAGGCGTTTTTTGCTATGACCGTTATTCGCCAAAATGACCTGATTGATAGTGTTGCCGATGCTTTACAGTTTATCGCTTGCTACCATCCCCATGATTTTATTCAGTCGCTTTATGAAGCCTATCAGCGAGAAGAGAATCCGGCTGCGAAAGAGGCTCTGGCGCAAATCCTTATCAATTCCCGTCTGTCTGCTATCGGCAAGCGCCCCATGTGTCAGGATACCGGCATTGTTACCGTTTTTGCTGAAATCGGTATGGGAGTGCGTTTTGAAGGGGAGATGACACTGGACGAGATGATCAATGAAGGCGTGCGACGAGCTTATACCTGCCCTTCCAATCGTCTTCGATATTCGGTGGTAGCCGATCCGGATGGCAGCAGGAAGAATACCGGTGATAATACGCCTGCCATTATTCATCATCATTTGGTTTCCGGCGATAAATTGAAATTGCGGCTGGCGGCAAAAGGCGGCGGAAGCGAAGCCAAGACCCGTTTTTCTATGCTGAACCCGTCTGATAGCGTTGTGGATTGGGTATTAGAACAAATTCCCCATTTGGGTGCCGGATGGTGTCCGCCCGGTATTATTGGGATTGGGATTGGTGGTAATCCCGAAAAGGCTATGGAAATGGCGAAATCCCAAGCGATGGAATCCATTGATATTCATCAATTACAAAAAAGAGGCGCGCAAAATCACGAAGAAGCCTTGCGTTTGGAATTATATCGTAAAATCAATGAATTGGGGATTGGGGCGCAAGGATTGGGTGGCTTGACCACGGTTTTGGATGTCAAAATTGAAAGCTATCCCACCCATGCGGCCAATAAGCCGATTGCATTAGTCCCGAATTGTGCCGCAACCCGTCATATTGAAATCACTTTGGATGGGCATGGCGCAGCGGTTATGCCGGAAATTCATTTGGATGATTGGCCGGAAATTGCCAAGAAGAGCGATGGCGTGGTTAGACGGGTCAATATTGATAGCATTACCAAAGAAGAAATGGCTGACTGGAAGGCCGGTGACAGCCTATTACTATCCGGTAAAATTCTGACCGGACGGGATGCTGCCCATAAAAGGCTGATTGATTTGTTAGACCAAGGGCAAGCCTTGCCTGTCGATCTTGAAAATCGTTTTATCTATTATGTGGGCCCTGTTGATCCCGTGAAAGGCGAAGTAATGGGCCCTGCGGGCCCAACGACAGCCACCCGTATGGATAAATTCACCCCCCGTTTATTAGCCGAAACCGGATTGATCGGCATGATTGGCAAAGCTGAAAGAGGTGATGC
>NZ_JAIWON010000089.1 GCF_020216885.1 Zymomonas sp.
CACCATCAAGGCCATTCAGGACAATAAAGCGGCTTATTTGATTGCGGTCGGCGGCGCGGCTTATTTGATTTCAAAAGCGATCAAATCCGCAAAAATTTTGGCTTTTGAAGATTTGGGCATGGAAGCTATTTATGAATTTGAGGTCGAGGATATGCCGGTTACGGTAGCGGTCGATAGTGACGGCCAAAATATCCATAAAATAGCCCCGAAAAAATGGCAGGCCTATATTCAAGAGAAGGCTTGTTCCGCCTGTTTTAGCTAGGTTGATTTTTAAGGATGCCGCCTTTTTTGAGGCGGTATTCTTTTGAAAAGAGATTTTTGGATATGATTGCGATGATGGGGCTTTTTACTTGTTAGGCCATCGCCTTCCACTGCCCCGTTTGTTCATCCTGTTTCCAGTAATGACATTCACCGTCGATATTTTTCAAAGAACGCCATGCTTGCCGTGCTTGTTGCACCGCAATTTCATCGAAAAAATAAAATACTCTCTCGAAATTTAAGGCCTCTGGTCGCCATAACCCGTCTGTTAATGCGATATAGCTCGCCTGATTAACAGCCTCCAAGGATGTCGAGATTAAGACGGGATGTTCTGCTTCATCGCCGTCGCCTACCCTGCCATGAGGGAGGAAGCTGGTATCTTCATAACGCCAAAGATAGTCATCCCAGTAGCGGGCTTGCTGATCATCGGGAACGACAACCAGCAATTTTTTATCACTGGACAATGTTTTTTCCGCAATACGCGGTAGAATATTTTCCAGCTTTGCCGAGAGCAAATGATAAAAATCAACCCGTGCTACCAAAGGAAAATGCCTTAATCTTCAAAATTATCGGAAATAAACTGGTTCAACAAACGCACGCCGAAACCGGTTGCGCCTTTATCCCAGAAAGATGCCGCTTTATCTGCCCAGACCATGCCGGCAATGTCAAGATGCGCCCAGCGGACATCTTTTTCGATAAAGCGTTTTAAGAACTGTGCCGCCGTGATCGAACCACCAT
Source organism: Zymomonas sp. (assembly GCF_020216885.1). Taxonomy (GTDB): domain Bacteria; phylum Pseudomonadota; class Alphaproteobacteria; order Sphingomonadales; family Sphingomonadaceae; genus Zymomonas. Next base: position 997 of record NZ_JAIWON010000089.1, read on the forward strand.
AACGGGGCCCAACATTTTTCATGTCGGCAATATGCGATTCCAGTAATTTGTCATAGGCATCACCCATCGGCAAATGCCACAAACCATCGCCAGATTTCTGTCCTGCCTTCAACAAATTATCGGCCAATTTATCGCAATTCGAGAAAAGGCCGCCATATTCGTGACCCAAGGTGATAATCATCGCCCCCGTCAAAGTGGCAAGATCAACCACGACTTCGGGTTTATATTTCTGTTGCACCCAAGTCAGAACGTCACAAAGCACCAAACGGCCTTCGGCATCGGTATTGATGACTTCGACAGTTTGACCCGACATGGTTTTAACCACATCACCCGGACGTTGCGCATTGGCATCTGGCATATTTTCAACCAGACCACAAACCCCGATCACGTCGGCTTTGGCTTTACGGAGAGCCAAGGCCTTCATTGCGCCGACAACGGCACCAGCACCGCCCATATCCCATTTCATGCCTTCCATTCCGGCACCCGGTTTCAAGGAAATACCGCCACTGTCAAAGGTCACGCCTTTACCCACAAAAGCAACCGGACGGGAATCGGCTTTGCCTGTCCCGTTCCAGCGTAACGCCAATAAACGCGGCGGACGGGCTGACCCTTGAGCCACACCGAGAAGCGCACCCATACCGGCCTGTTCCAAGGCTTTTTCATCAAGGATTTCGATCTCAAGACCAAGATCGGTCAGGCTTTTGCACTGCTCAACGAAAGTTTCAGGATAGAGTTTATTGCCCGGTTCCGTCACCAGCATACGAGTAAAAAGGATGCCTTCGGCAATAGCCGAAAGTTTTTTCCATTTCTTTTCGGCGGTTTCAGCGTTGATCTGGCTGAAATAAAGCGTTTTAAGGCTGGGTTTTTCATCGTCTTTCAAGGTAGTGCGATAGCCATTCAGGCTGTTGCCACGCAAAACCGCGCCGAAGGCAAACGAAGCGGCGGCTTTGCCTGCTTTATCCGCATCAAAACCAGTAAAATCGATTTCTAAGGCCTGAATACCGGAAGTCAGGAAACGAGCGGCAACCGCAGCCCCTGCCTTGTCATAGTCAGCATCAGAGCCGATACCCACTAAAACGCATTGTCTTGGCGCGTCTTTTTCCAATAGCACCAGTTCGACCAGACTGCCTGCCTTGCCCGTAAAGCGAGCATTTTCAAGGGCAACGGCGGCCAGTGCCTGAGATTCCTCTCCAAAACGGGAAAGATCTGCTGCTGTAAAACCCTTTTTCGCCGGTATAACCAGTGGGGTCTTTTTATCACTATTGCCAGTCGTAAAATCGATATTTAAAGGAAGCGCCATCGTTAAAACTCTCATCCAAAAACAGCCGTCATCTCTATCAGGCTACAGGATATAGCTATTTCATCAAAATAGAATATCAAGGAAATAATCTAACATACTGATTGATTTATCGGTCAGGGGTTATAATAACCGGAAAAGATGGCTTTCATTTTTTGATAGAAACGGGCAAAAACAGCCCGTTCTTTTATCTGGATACGAAAAATTACTGTATGATTTTCCAAAGCGCCTTATAGAAAATATCCTGTCATTACATTTTATCAAACGGTTATTCATATACTATCGCTTATCAACCCAGTTTTGGTTCGCAAGAGAATAGCCGCCTTTTCGGAATGACACCGAAAGCTGTTTTTTGGGAAAATCAAAGATTACACGTTAAGGAGAAATGTGAAGTATCTCAGAACCGACATGCTCACGGCCATGCCGCTGATTCTGTCCAGCATTTTCCTATCGCAAGCTGCGGCTGAAACAGGCACGCCACCTTCGGTTGCGCCTTCTTCAGATCAAACAGCGACCCATAAGGCTTCAAACTCTGATGCAGGTAGCAAAAAAGAGGCACCGATTACATTTGAAGCGGATAATCTTGTTTATGATCATGACAATGACATTGTAACGGTAAATGGCAAAGTCCATGCGGTTCAAAATGAAACGCGTTTGAGTGCTGATGAGCTGCAATGGGATAGAAAAGCCGATAAAGTAACAGCAACCGGCCACGTCATCATTATTCAAGAAGACGGCACAATATCTTATAGTGACAAAGCCGATCTTGATCCCCATCTGAAAGATGGTGTTATCCAGAATATCTTGCTGGTCATGCAAAACGGGTCACGGATGGCTGCGAATAAAGCGACCCGTGTCAATGATGTGACAACCCTTGATATGGCGGCCTATACCCCTTGTCGTGTTATCAATGACGAGGGATGTCCAAAGACCCCTTTATGGCGCATTTCGGCGGTTAAAATTATTCGTGATCCGAATAAGGAAAAAGTCGTTTTCAAATCCCCAAGACTGGATGTTTTGGGGCATACGATCCTTAAATTGCCGAATTTTTCTTATCCTGACCAAAATTCAACCATGAGTTCTGGGATTTTGATTCCGCATATCCAGCGGTCAAAAATGAACGGTTTTGAATTTTCTGTGCCTTATTATTTCCGATTGGCCGCTGACCGTGATTTAACCCTGACCCCGTATATTTTTACAAAAGCCGATCCCGGTCTGGGCGGAAAATATCGTCAGCTTTTCAGCAAAGGTTTTTTTCAGGTTGAAGGGATGTTGACGCGAAGCACGCCTTTGCCAGCCGAATCCCAAAATCCGACCCTTGCTGACAGCAATGCCCATTCCAAGATGCGTGGCTATATCAATACCAATGGTAAATTCCAGATCGACCCTAAATGGAGTTTGACCGGTTCCATTCGATTAACGACTGATAAAACTTTCTTGCGGCGCTATGACTTTGCTTGGGATGACCGTTTGCGTTCGACCATCAATCTTGAGCGGATTACCGATAATAGTTATTTTTCGGTGGCCGGTTGGGTTATCCAAGGGTTGCGGCCTACCGATCATTCACGCAGCCAGCCCATGGCTTTACCGATTATTGATTGGCGGATGCGGATGCCTGATCCTTGGTTGGGAGGTGAATTTTCCTTCCAAGCCAACAGCATGAATTTAACCCGTATTACGGGGCAAGATACCCAACGCGCCTTTGCTAGTGCGGAATGGAATTTAAGAAAATATACCCCCTTGGGGCAGCGCGTGACCTTTACGGCTTTGCTGCGCCAAGATTTGTATCATAGCAGCGGCAATGCTTTGACAAGTGAGTTATATCGCGGGATGAGCGGATGGCAACAACGGGGTATTGCCGCCGGTGCGGTCGATGTCAGTTGGCCTTTTGCGGGTGAAGCCTTTGGAGGCAATCAGGTTTTAACCCCAAGAGTTCAGATCGTGACCTCTCCCCATGTCAAGAATTTATCTATTCCAGATGAAGATTCACGGTCGATCGACCTTCAGGATACCAATCTTTTTTCAATCAATCGTTTCCCCGGATATGATCGCTGGGAAGATGGCACGCGTGTAACCTATGGGGGTGAATATACCTTCCATCGTCCAAGATTTTCTTTTTATGGTAATGTCGGACAAAGTATGCGGATTATTACCGAAGATGAAATCTTCCCACAGGGCACCGGATTTAACCGCCGCTTCTCCGACTATGTTGGTCGCGCGACTTTAAGCTATGGTTCTTTCTTTAAATTAACAGAGCGTATTCGCCTTGACCGCAAAACATTGGCGATCCGTCGTCAGGAAGTGAATGCCACAATCGGTAGTAAGCGCACCTATCTTATGGTGGGTTACCTCCAATTGAGCCGTGATATTGATACCCAGTTGGAACCTGATTTGGGTAACTATCGAGAATTGCGTCTGGGTGGGCGTATCCAGATTTCTCATTATTGGTCTATTTTTGGTTCGACCACAGTCGATATGACCACCAAAAAAGATCAGCGCGCTAATCAGCAGCAGGCTGATCTCTATAATAATACCAACAGCAGCCTTTTGTCGGATGGTTTCCAGCCTGTCCGGCATCGCTTGGGCATTGAATATGACGATAACTGTCTGACTTTGGGTGTGACATGGCGGCGCGATTATTCAACGGTCGGGGATTCCCGCCGTGGTAATAGTTTCATGCTGCGATTTGCCCTTAAGAATATGAATAGTTAACCTTGGGCGAATGGCTGCGGAAAGCGGCCTATCTTAGGATTTTGCTTAAAATTTATAGTGAAAAAAGTATTTTTCATTTTCAAAACGAGCGTGCTTCCCCATATAAAGGTGAAGTCTTGTGGAAGCCATTGAGGATACAAAGTTGCGGGTAACGCAGAAACTATACACCGTTTCAAAAAAACGCATCAAAAGAACTGTCGCGATGATACTCGCGGGAGGCGTGGCAGTGGCTGCCCCTGCCTTCCTATTGGCACAAAGCGGTAATCTAGGGCTGAAATTACCGCAGGAAATGACGGTTTTTGGTAAAAGCAACCCAAATGTTCATAAAGCGACGGCTATCGTCAATGGCACCATCATTACCAATACGGATATTGAGCAGCGCTTTGCTTTAATTCTGGCTTCGGCTGGTGCTGATATCAGCAGGATTTCTGAAGAAGATCGCAATACGGCAAGATTGCAGATCTTGCGCAATCTGATCGATGAAACTTTGGAAATCCAAGAAGCGAAGGCCAATGATATTATCATCACGCCAACTGAATTGGATCAGGTCGTTCAGAATTACGCGCGCAATATGAAAAAAACGCCGGAGGCCTTTAGCGCAGATTTACAAGCTATTGGTTCTTCGACAAAATCAGTGAAGCGTCAGGTCGAAGCGGATATGGCTTGGCGTCGTCTGTTAGGCCGCCGCGTTGAACCTTTTGTTAATATTAGTAACGAAGAAGTTCAAAATATCATCAATCGGATGAAAGCGGCCAAAGGTAAAGATGAATATCATATCGCTGAAATTTTCTTTTCTGCGAATGATACGAACCGTGCCGAAGTCCGTGCCAAGGCCAACAAAATTCAAGACCAGATTCTGCAACGGGGTAACACCAACGAAAGAATGGGGCTTTTTAGCGCCTTTGCATCCCAATATTCCGAGGCTTCTTCAGCAGCGAGAGGCGGCGATATGGGCTTTATTCAGGCAGAGCAATTGCCTGATGCCTTGGCCGCCGTCGTTAAAAATATGCCCGTCGGAAGTTTGATGGGCCCGATTGAAACCCCTGGTGGCTTTTCTATTGTAGCATTATTAGAAAAACAGCAGATTTTGGGCATTGATCCCAAAGATGCGATCGTGGCGTTGAAACAGATATATATCAATTTCCCGCCCGGCACGTTGCAAAATATGGCTGACGAGAAAACAGCCAAATTACGAGATGCGACAAAAGAATTAAAAGGCTGTGGCTCGGTGGATGAAATTGCCCGAAAAATCGGAGCTGATGTCATGTCGAATGACCAAATCAGCATTCGCTCTATGCCGCCACTTTTGCAAAATATGGTCGCCAGATTGCAAGTGGGTGAATCGACTGTGCCCTTTGGGTCTATTCAAGAAGGCGTCAGTGTTTTGGTCGTTTGCGGCCGAGATGACCCGAAAGTGGCAAAACAGCCTAATTTCCAGCAGATTCATAATCAGTTGCAGGAAGACCGAGTCAATAAAAGAGCTATTCGCTATCTACGCGATTTAAGACGTGACGCTATTATTGATTACCGTTAAATCCGGTACCAAAATCGGATAGCGTTAGATTGGAAAAGAAGATGAAACCGCTTGCTGTCACATTGGGAGACCCGTCGGGTATAGGCCCTGAAATCGTTGCGAAAGCATGGTCACGCCGAAAAAGCGATCAGATTATGCCTTTCTTTGCGATTGGCAGTGCCGCTTCTATTCAGGCGGTTTCATCGATTCCTGTGGTCGCGATCACTGATCTGGATGACGCTGTTTCTGTTTTCAGTCGGGCTTTACCGGTGTGGGACATCCCCTCAAAAGAAGCTATTATCCCCGGTAAGCCGAATAAGGCCGGTGCCGAGGTCGCTTTTGCTGCCCTTGAAAAAGGCGTGGCTTTGGTCAAAGAGGGACAGGCTTCGGCTTTGGTAACGGCACCGGTTTCAAAAGCGGAACTCTATCAGGTTGGTTTTACCTTTCCGGGGCAGACCGAATTTGTAGCTAATCGTTGCGGTATTGCGGCCGATGATGCGGTTATGATGTTGGCGGGACCTGAGTTGAGAACTGTGCCGCTGACTATCCATATTCCCTATCGTGATGTTTTGGAGCAGCTAACGCCTGAACTCATTATTAGTCGAGCGCGGGTCACTGTGGAAGATCTGAAACGAAATTTTGCTATTCCATCCCCTCTCCTCGTCATCGCCGGATTAAATCCCCATGCCGGAGAAAATGGCACAATTGGGCGTGAGGAAATCGATATTATCGAGCCGGCTATCAAGCAGCTTCAAGCCGAAAATATTGATATTAAAGGCTCCTTTGCTGCGGATACTCTGTTTAGCCCGCGGGCGCGGGCGACTTATGATGTCGCCTTATGTCCTACCCATGACCAAGCCTTGATTCCGATCAAAACGATCAATTTTGATAATGGTGTGAACACAACCTTGGGCTTACCGATTATCAGAACCTCGCCAGATCATGGCACGGCTTTTCCTTTGGCTGGGAAGAATAAGGCGGATGAAGGCGCCATGGTGGCGGCTTTGGTAATGGCGGCCAATTCTGTCCATAACCGCCAAGCCTATGCTCAAAATTCTATAGACGGATAAGCCTATCACTATGCTGGATCAAACGCTTGAGCCGTTGCGGGCTGTCATTGCGCGTCATGGGTTGTCGGCAGACAAACGCTTGGGTCAAAATTTTCTTCTTGATAGCCAGCTATTAGATAGAATTGCCCGTGTTCCCGGCGATTTAACGCAAAAAACCGTTTATGAAGTGGGTCCCGGCCCCGGAGGACTAACGCGTGCCTTGCTAAAGGCAGGAGCGAAAGTGACTGCTGTGGAGCGGGATAGGCGGTGTTTACCTGCTTTGGCAGAATTATCGGCGTATTTCCCCGATCAGCTTCAGGTCATTTCCGGCGATGCGATGGAAATTGATGAGGCTTCTGTCTTGGGGGATCACGTCCATATCGTTGCTAATTTGCCGTATAATGTTGGAACCGCGCTTCTTATCCGTTGGTTGACAGCGAAAACATGGCAGCCTTGGTGGGATTCCTTGACCTTGATGTTTCAAAAAGAGGTTGCCGAACGCATTACCGCCAAGGTGGGGACAGATCATTACGGGCGTTTATCTGTTTTGGCACAATGGCGGAGCGAGGCGAAATTAAGTTTTCCTGTGCATCGCTCGGCCTTTGTTCCTCCGCCAAAAGTGATGTCTGCGGTGGTGCATTTGACCCCGAAAGATCAGCCGGAAGGCCTGTCATTAGGGACGTTAGAAAAAATTACCGCCGCAGCCTTTAATCAGCGGCGGAAAATGTTGCGCCAAAGCCTGAAAAACATCGAGCATATGATGGAAGCCTTGGAATTGGCTGGCATTGACGCAACGCGTCGTCCTGAAACGGTTTCGGTTGCAGAATTTATGGCCATTGGACGACATTGGGAAAAACTGTCAGCGTAAGTTTTTCGTGATTAAAAGCCGTTTTCACCCAGTTTCAATAGGGTTTTTAAACGGCTAAGGATTGAATCAGGTATCGGAAAAGCGAATTTGGTATAATCCTGTTCGCCTCGAATCTGTTTTTCGACCAATTCGTCATGCATATCGCCCATAAGGCCATTGATTGTAGCCAGATAGAAAGACATCTGGTGATTCCAATTGGCCGGATGGATAACCCGTAAGGTATCGTTAAAAGAAATGCGACGGCTGATAATTTTGCGAATATTATGGAATTTATGACCTGTGACCTTGTCATCTTCCAAGGCGGTTTTGATCTTACGATTTTGATCCGCAAAATAATGCATCAAACTTGACACACTGGCAGCCCTGAAATCAGCGAGTTGCCAGCGCACAATAGTGTAAAAAGGCGGCATAAGAGCGGCATAAAGCAGCGCGCCCCACAATATCGTTTTGCCTTTTTGCCGGTTTTTGAAGGCATCTTGCATATGCCCCATTAGGCTGGTCACGAGATTGACAGACCATGGATAACGGTGCCGTTCATCCATATTGGCACAGGCAAAACGAATATGTTTAAAACGAGCGCGGGCATATTTGAAAGCCAGTTTTTCTTCGCTATCATCCGTGCCGCCACGTTTGATAATCGTTAGAACTAGTCGTCTGAAATCCGGTATATTGACGCCTCTTTCGAGGAGTTGCCAGCAAAGGCGATAACATTCTTCGCTATCATTTTCTTTCAAGGCAGGTCGGTCACTGTCAGGGCAGATAGCTTCAAGATGAGGTTCGTCATCTAGCAGGACATTTTCGAACAATTGATCAAGTTCGGCATCTGTAAAACGCGGATAAGCCAGCGAGATATTCTTTTTCGGTGCTTTTTTATAACCCATCGATTCCCTGCTCTCTTTAAACTTCGCTGTTAGTAACAGTTTCGGATTCCAGAAGATGGCGACGTGTATAGCCTATAAGCGCCGGAATCATGGCTAAAATATTTAATAGGAAGATACCAAAAATATAGGATATCCCTGCCCCATGCAGGCCAAAAGCGTGGGTTAAACAAACAAGAGCGGTAATATAGGTTATGACCGATACAATCTGGGCAACAAGAACGGATTTGGCTTGTCCTGCCATATAGAGCAGCGATTCCAGAGGGAAACAGGCCATAGAGATCACCAAGGCGGGTGACATGATCGTCATCAATGTTGAGGCTTCGGCATATTTATGTCCGAACAGACTGATAAGAGGCTTGCCACCGATTAAGATAACCAACATGACGCATAAGCCTATCGCCCCCGACAGAAGGCCAGTTCTTAAGGCCAGATGCCAAGGATGGCGGCTTTTGGGATCAAGGCGCATAATTTCAGGATAGAAACCTTTTTCCAGAAAACGGGCTGGTTTGACCGCAGAATCCAATAAGGTCGTGGCAATCTTGTATCGACCAGCCGCCGCCGCCCCCAACATACCACCGACAATCAGATTGCCAACCGGAGACCAGCAGGCATCAAGTGTTGTATTAAGATTGGTCAACCAGACGAAATTCCATACCCCCGGTAAAGAAGCAGGTGCCTCCCGAAGGCTGGGACGCAAAGCCGATTGCATGTCCCGTTCACGGAGTTCTTTTACCGTCATTATCCATAAAACGAGGTCTCCGGCGATATCCGCTAAATACCATGTCGCAACAAAGCTGACAAAACCGAGGCCAAATATCCAAGAAAGCAGCGCGCCAATACCCCGCAAAAAAGGGGTGATAATTTGTTGTTTGGCAAGAAGGTCAAAACGCCCAACCAAGCGCAAAACACCCGTTGGAGTCGCCGATGACATGGTTGGGATAAGCGTGCAGTATAAAAGTGCGATCGCTTTATATTGTTGCCCAATCCCGACATAAGACGCAGCAAAGCATAATATCGTCATGCCAACGACCATACCGAAAACGCCTGAAGCCATGTCCAGTCCAACCGCAAAGCGGATAGCTTTGGCTACAATAGAGCGGTTGCCTTGTTCGTAAGGGCGGGCACCAAATTTTAAAATCATCTGCCAGCTTTGAAACTTGGTTAAGGCACCAACCCCCAAAGCATAAGTGTGAATCAGCATCAACGTACCGAATTCTACCGCCGTCAGCATCCGCCCTGCCCCAATCAGCGCGCCTAGCCCAATTAAAGCGCCGATCAGTTTTGTTGATCCCAGATATCCTGCGTTTTTCAGAACAGTTCGAAAAACGCGGTCTTTCAACCATCCTGACATAGGCGGTTCTTGCCTTTTCTTACCTTAGTAAAATCTAAGGCCAAAATTCGGGATGAAGTCTGGCCATATTGAATGGATTTTTGTGCTATTTCTGGTTTGAAGCGAGGTCAACCGTTAGATAGGGTTGCACCAAACGCACAATATCATTCCAGACAGCTTTATAGGGGCGCGTGGCATCGATGACTTCCATATGGGCACCACCGAAAGTCAAATGCTGCATAATTTCCGATTTGATACGAAGCGCCTCAATATCATGATCGGGTTTACGAGCATGGGCTGTTTCAGGATCGACATCTAGGCGCAAAACGAGATCAGGTCGGAATGACGCCATCCGTTGGTAAAGTGCAGCTTCTGACCGCACCAGCCAACCGACAAAACGATTGCCAGCCTTGGCTGCCGACAAACCCGGCCCGTCACATTGTCCAGCGATTTCAGCCTGTGGATAGCGGTCTGTGATAACCGTAATACCAGCCTTTAAAGCGCGTCTCATTTTGAGATAGGAACAAAAACGCCGCAAAGAGAAAAAATAGACAACTAATGCCGTCATAACACCCGGAATTTTTTTACCCTTTGTCCGTGTGGTCGTTGCCCTTTGTTTGAGGAGATTTTCAATCCATGATCCAACTAAGGGAATTTGTCCGATTTTTCGCCCTAAATCGCCCGAACCGAGGCCAAGATAGTAGCGTTTAACAGGCGTATATTTTTCTATGGCAGCGATAAGATCCGTCGTGAGACTGGATTTTCCACTACCATCACAGCCGACAAGCGCGATCAGTTTACCCGCCTGATGAGCCTTTTGATATGGAGCCTTTTCAATCGGTAGCGTCTTGTTATCCAATAATAATTCCATGGGTTTACTTGGCGGTCGCTGGGTCATAACGCGCAATAACGTCGAGAATGGCGGCTTTGGCTTTGCCAATTACCTGATCCAATGGTTCGCGGCTATCCAGATCGAGAATAGGCGCTCCATTAAAAGACAAGCGAGGGACATCCCTTACTTTTCTTTCCAAAGAGGCGGGTCGGTGATCGGGCTTGCGCTTTAATGCGGTTTCGAGATCGACATTGAGCCTGATAACGATATCCGGTTTATAAGAAGCCATCCAATTATATAAAGCTTGCTCTCGCCCCGTCAAAAAGCGAGCAATAAAGCCTTTCGGATTTCTGGCGACCAAGCCGGGCCCATCCATGGGTCCCGGTACCACTGATTGAGGGTAGCGATCGGTCAAAATCATAAAGCCCTTGCGATGGAGCCTTCGCATCCGCAAAAAACGAAACACCCGACGCATAGAAAGCGCAAAAATAACGATTGAAACCGTTGCCCCTGCGCCTTTTTCATCCCGTGCTTTGGAAGAGCGGGCAATAACTTGTTTATCAAGTTTTTTGCCAACAAAAGGCATACGGGCAATAGCCCGCCCCCAATTTCCGGTTTGTTTCCCGAGATGACAAAAAGCCGTTGGCTGCATTGTCTGCAACCATTCAAGCAATGCCTGACCAACAGTGGTCTTGCCACTTCCATCGGCACCGACAAGGGCGATGAGGGGGGCTGATCTATTTCGGAAAGGCTCGGGTTGGGGCATTGCTGTAAACCTAGGGAGTAATGATCTTGCTTAAGTCCGTTACAAGATCGTTGATTATACTATCAAGTATTTTTGCTGCAAAAATACAATCATTTTATGCAAAGCAAAGAGGCTATTTCTTCCGTTATTTCAGGAAGAAAAGAATAAGATGAGACATTGCTTGCAATGATATCATCTTGATGATGAACCAAAGATGGAATTCATTTCCCATAATATCGTCAGTCATCACAAATAGAGTATTTTCAGATATCTTTTGAAAGCGCAGTGCACATCCTCCACAAAATACCAAATGAATAAAAAGACATCGCCATTATAAAACAACAAAATCAGCAAGATATGGGTTTTATAGGCTCTGGCGAATTTTATAGGTAAAAGTTGAAGAGGAGATACACAAAAAATGACAGACAGAAAAGGCTTTACCCGCAGAGCCTTGCTATTCGATTCCAGAAAAGGAATAACACCCTATTTTTTGGTATAAAAAATTAAAATTATTAACTTAAATATTATTTTATAATATTTTGAGGCGTGTTAG
>NZ_JAIWON010000090.1 GCF_020216885.1 Zymomonas sp.
AAAGGATATGATAGCGATAAGTTACGAGAAAAACTGCTTTTTCGAGGCATCCTTCCTGTTATTCCGCCTCGCTCTAATCGAAAAGAGTCGATTTTTTACAATGTACAGCACTACAAAAATCGTAATCGTATTGAGAGGATGTTCAATAGGTTGAAGCCGTTCAGACGTATCGCCACACGCTATGATAAAACCAGAAAATCTTTCCTCGCCTTCCTTCATATCGCCGCTGTAAAATTATGGTTACCTTCCTTTGTCAACAGAACCTAGCTGCTTGCTTATTTTATTCTGTCTTGGTGATTTTTTCGGAATTTAGCTATTTTGGGAGCAACAACAACCGCACAATAACGATTTTCTTGCCCCTTTTGATAAAAATAGTCCTGATGATAGCTCTCGGCAGGATAAAAAATACTGGCAGGCTCAATTTTGGTTACGATTGGCTTTTTGCTATGGGCTTGCGCTTTCACGATCGCATCTTGAGCAATCTGCTCCTGCTCTTTATCAAGCGGGAAAATAGCGGAACGATATTGAATGCCGATATCATCCCCCTGCCTGTTCAGCTGTGTCGGGTCGTGAATATCAAAGAACAGATCAAGAATATCGCTATAGCGGATATTTTCAGGGTCAAAGGTCAAACGGACTGCCTCGGCATGTCCGGTTTTGCCGCCACAAACCTGTTCATAGCTGGGATTGGGGGTATCCCCTCCGATATAGCCACTTTCTACGGATATTATTCCAATAATATCTTTAAAAATGGCTTCAATGCACCAAAAACAACCACCGGCTAATATCGCTTGCTTTTCCATAAACAAGGAACGGGCAATATTTAAAAAAGTTTCTTTTCTATATCCGATTCTATCAATCTGATTCTTTAAAAATAGAAAAATCGGCGGATATGGAATCAATAACGCTCAATAGCCTTCGTTTTTTGGTCTTCTGAAATTTGGAGTTTTCTTCAACAGAGAATCCTCTCTTCTCTACCACTAAAAAATTATGAATAGCACGGCAAAAACAGGGCAAGTAATAGAAAGAGACGGCAAAAAACGCCTAAGATTAAGACAGATAGGTAATATCAAAAGTTACCCAAAACACATAAAAAAACGCCGCCTGTGAAAACAGACGGCGTTTTTAAGGCAATGGCTATTGCGCTATTAGGCAACAGCGGCGCGCTTGAAAGCAGAAGCTTCTTTAGCGAGCGCCGTGATTTTTGCGACATCAGGTTTGCCAGCCGGAACAACCCAGCTACCACCGACGCAAAGAATGGACGGGTTTTCAAGATATTTAGGCGCTGACGTCGGGGTGATACCACCGGTCGGGCAGAAACGAACCTGACGGAAAACAGAAGCCATGGACTTCAGGGCAGGTAAACCACCGATATTTTCAGCTGGGAAGAATTTGAAGCGATCAAGACCAAGGTCAAGACCAAGCATCACATCAGCCGCATTAGCAACACCCGGAAGCAAAGCCGCTTTCTGGGCAACAGCATGCTTACCAAGGTCAGCGGTCAGACCTGGGCTAACGAAAAATTCGCAACCAGCTTCCTGAGCTTGGTCGAGCATTTTTGCGTTCAGAACCGTACCAGCACCAACAACGGCACCCGGAACTTCTTTCATGACCTTGATGGCTTCAAGAGCACAAGGGGTGCGAAGCGTTACTTCAAGAACGTTCAGACCACCAGCAACCAAAGCTTCTGCGATAGGTTTTGCATCAGCAATATCTTCAATGACGAGGACCGGCATAACCGGTGCCAAACGCATTACGGAATCGATATCACGCATCTTAGACTCCTGCTTTATTTCCCTTAGGGGTTCGTTGAATTGCATCTACCCCATCGACCAAAAAATCAAGTTTTTTACGCTGCGGCATCGTAAATCTTGTGTGCGCGATGGTCTCCGGCATGTTCTCGGCAATGAAACGCAGCATCTGTTCACGAATATCACAACACAGATCCCAAGAGGAAGGCGCATCCCTTGCCGTCGCCAATAAACGAAGCTCGATATATTCCGGTTTCATGTCACTGACTTGTAAAATATAGGAACGGCCATCCCATAAGGCATTGGAAGTAACCACTTTTTTCATATGTTCGCGCAATCTTTCGACATCCGCCAAAGGATCGACATATAAAAAAACCTTGCCGATAAGCTGCTCGGCTTCTCTCGTCCAATTCTCAAACGGCGCTTCCAAAAAACGCGCCAAGGGCACAATAACGCGCCTCTCATCCCACAAACGGACAGTGACATAGGTTAATGTGATTTTTTCTATCCAACCCCAATCGCCCGTCTCAACAATAACCAGATCATCAATACGGATAGGCTCGGTAAAGGCGACTTGAATACCGGCAATCAGATTTTTTAACATGGGTTGGGCGGCCGCACCGACGGCCAAACCAACCAATCCCGCCGATGCCATCAAGGTGACCCCGATATTACGAACGGCCGGAATCGTCATCATCATAATACCAACCGTCACCATGATGATAAGAAAGGAACCGACTCGCATCATAATCGACATACGGGTGCGTTGCCGCCTTGATGCCAATTTTCGGCTTTCATTGCCTTCGACTGACCGCCGACTTTTAATATCGACAATATCACTGATCGCATGCAGCAAAGCCAAGGCCAGCCATCCAGCAATAGCCGGAACCGCAAAAGCCTCTATTCGGTTAAGCAAACTTTCGCCAATTTTCCCGAAAGGCAGAATTTGTTGAGATATATAAACGCCGATAAGACCGGATATCCACCGAAAGGGCGCTGTCAGTTTATCCAGCCATATTTTGGCAATCGGATTGTCTCTATTCTCAACAATTTTACGAATAAGACGCAAAATGAAACGATAAAGAGCAAGGCTTGCAAAGATACAAAGACACAAAACCAGCATTGTCTGGACAGAAATCGGCAAGCTACGGATAAGATAATCAGACAATAAAATTATCTCGCATAATCAATAGGTTAAACAAATTATTATCTATCTTGAAATAGAGACGGATCGTCGGTGATAGATTTTTAATAATTTTTATCAAGAAAATATTTCTTCAATTCACTGTAATAAAAATATTAAATAAACAGCATGGTGGTTTATTATTATTCTTAAATGGAATGGGCGATATATAGCATATCTATAGAGGCTGATCTATATCTATTCTGCGAATGGAACATAAGTTATATTCTATAGTTTTATAGCAGAATATATCTGTAACGAAAGGAATGCATTCGACCATGTCCAGCAACCGACTGACTAAACCTGTTCTTGGTTTTCTTCTGGGCGCAACGGCGGCCTTTGGTCTTTCTCCGGTTATTGCGGGTGCCGCTTATGCTGCCGAGCAGGGTGTTTTCCAAAAGGCTGGCAACAGCATTCAGAATACAGCCGATAATGCTGGAAAAGCTGTAAGTGATACGGCTGAAGACGCTCATGATGGTGCCAAGAACGTAACGAATAAGGCTCGTCATTCTGCCAAAAGAAGCTGGAGCAAAACCAAATCCACGGCCAAGAAAACGACGGATAAGAGCGGTGATGCGCTCGATAAATCTTGGGATAAAACCAAAAGCAGCGCCGAAACCGCTACTGACAATGCCGGTCACACGATCGCAAGATCCGCTGACAAAGCAGGCGATGCTATCGAAAACACCACGGACAAAGCCGGCACCGGCATCAAAAAAGGGGCTAACACAGTCGGTAAAGCCTTCTCGGGTGCATGGAAAGATGTCACGGGTGGTAACAAGTCCAAGGGCAAATAATCTACCTTTTTTTCAAAACAGCAAAAGCGCTTCCGATTTCAAATCGGGGGCGCTTTTTGATTTTATCCCCAAAAATACAGACCCAAAATACATAGCTGACATCAGTCCTTATTTTCACCTTTCAAATAACCGCTATTGTGCATCCTCTATCCTGCCTATTTTTTTAACAGACCGGATTTTTCAATCTGACGGGCAATCCAATTTTAGACCTGAAATAACCCAAAAAAGATTCAAAACATTTTAAAAAATTTAACATTTTATACTAAAATAATTGATAATCTAAATTTTGTTTCAAAAAACAATAAAAAGCGATAAGACTAGTAACCCGTTAACTTCAAAAACGGATGTTTTTTACAATCGATGTAAGGCTTCCCTGATAGCAGGATTTTATTGATGCGCTTTTCTCTTCTTGTGACGTCCTTATTACTTTCAGCCAGCACACTAGCGGCTCCGGCTATGGCCGATCATGGCCATAAAAAAGATTTCGATAAAAAAATCGAAAATAAAGAGCAAAATCCTGCCCCGACAGATGATATCCAGTCTAATTGGGCAAAACCGCCTGTTGCCGAACAGGAAAAAACGACAGAACACAGCGTCTCACTTAATGGCAAAGAGCTGCATTACAAAGCAACCGCAGGCACTTTGACTATTCGGGATGATAACGGGAAACCAACGGCCAGCGTTTTCTACACGGCTTACACGCTCGACACTAAAAATCCAGCGACCAAAAATCGTCCCGTCACTTTTTTCTATAATGGCGGGCCCGGCTCTTCCAGCTTATGGCTCCATGTTGGTTCATTTGCGCCGGTAAAGGTCAATACAACCGACCCTGTCACTATCCGCCCTGCCCCTTATAGTTTTGGGGTCAATCCCGATACTATGCTCGATATATCAGATCTAGTCTTTATTGATGCGATTGGTGCAGGCTATTCTCGACCTTTGGGTGATACCAAAGGCGCGGCTTTTTGGGGCGTAGATCAGGATGCCCATGCCTTTGCCAAAACGATCGAACGTTATGTTAATAAAAATCAGCGTTGGAGCAGCCCGAAATATCTTTTCGGTGAAAGCTATGGCACAACCCGCTCTGGCCAATTGGTCAATCTTTTACAAGATGACGGTATGCAGTTTAATGGGGTTGTCCTGCTTTCCTCTATTTTAAATTATGGTATCCGTCAGGCGGGCTACGATCATATCTATAAAGCCTATTTACCAAGCTATGCAGCAACCGCATGGTATCATAACAAGTTATCCAATCGTCCAGCCGATCTGAAAACCTTTCTGGATCAGGTGCGCGCCTTTGCGGCTGGGGATTATGCCGCCGCATTGGAAAAAGGTGATTTGATTTCTGACGCAGAAAAAAACCGCGTTGCGCAACAGATGTCTATCTTTACGGGATTATCGCCCGAATTTATCAAATTGAATAATCTTCGGGTTGAATTAGGCAGCTTCAGAAAAGAATTATTGCGTGATCGGCATTTGACCACAGGTCGCCTTGATGCCCGTTATACCGGTATTGATACCGAACCAGCAGGCGAAAGCCCCGAATATGATGCTTCCGGTTCGGCTGTTTCCGGCGCGTTTTACGCTTTATTCAGGGATTATCTCGGCCGTGACCTCGGTTATCAGAGCGATCTTGATTATCGTATCAGCATTTATGGACAGCCCGGCTTTAATTGGGATTGGAAACATAAGGCACCTAACGGTTATTTCCCACAGGAAATGCCCGATGTAGCGGTCGATCTGTCGGCAGCCATGCGCAAAAATCCGCATCTGAAGATTTTGTCGCTCAATGGCTATTATGATATGGCAACGCCTTTTTTTGCGACAGAATATGATCTCTCCCATATGATGCTTGAACCAGCACAGCGGACGAATATCAGCTATCGCTATTATCCGTCAGGTCACATGGTTTATTTAGACCCCGCTTCCTTGCATCAGATGAAAAAAGATGTTGCTGTTTTTTACGATCAGACAACCACCAAAGAATAATTCCACCTTATTTTAATGTGACAATCCAATCGCCAGCCCCTGACAGAAAATCTGTCAGGGGCTTTTTAATGGCCGCATGAATTATCATTCATCGAGGCCTTTAAACCCCGCTCCTTTAAAATATGACCTGACTTGGCGATTTTTGATCTCATTTTAGTAAAAATGGGGGGATGATTCCTACAATGTCCATTCATTGACGGCTTCTCTTTTTATCGTCATTCAAAATTGTTTTTTTGTCGCTTTAAATAGATAAAAAGATGTAAAAAAATTTTTCTAAAAATCTTGAAATACCCCTTCCATATATTATCTCAATCTCAACAAGCGATATCGCTATTCAGCATATAGCTTGTTGGTCTGGCGTTAAGCAGACATTAAAATTTAGTCGCTTTTTATAAGGATTAGAGAATATGCGTGCTTTTGATCTTACTCCCTTCTTGCGTTCATCTGTCGGTTTTGAAAATATTAACCGTTTAGTTGATCTGGCGTCTCGTGGTGAAAGTGAAACTTTCCCCCCCTATAATATCGAAAAATTAGCCGAAAACCGTTATTGTATTTCTATGGCCGTTGCCGGTTTTTCCAAGGATGAACTTGATGTAACCGTGCAGGAAAACGTCCTTACGATTACAGGTCGCGCAACAGAAAGCGCGAATAAGGAAGGCCGTGAATATTTGCATCGTGGTATCGCTAAACGCAGTTTTGAACGACGCTTCCAGTTAGCGGACACAATCAAAATTGTTGGTGCCGATTACCAAGACGGCCTGTTGAATATCGAACTGGATCGTGTGGTTCCAGAACAAAAGAAACCACGAAAAATTGAAATCGGCGGCACAAGCCATGAACAGCCCGCAATCAATAATAAGGCTGTCGATAACAAAATAAAGCAGCAAGCCGCCTGATAATACGCAGGATATTTTTCCCGTTATCAAGAAAATGTCGCTCTTATAAACAAAAAGGCCACATCTCAAAAGGATGTGGCCTTTTTTATTCCTGATTTTTAAGAAATAATAAATTTATGCAATAATATCAGGCACTAACCCGTCTTCCAAAAGCGTGATTTCGTCTTTCAAACGCAGCTTTCTTTTTTTCATCCGTGCTAAACGGAGCTGCTCTACCGGATTATTGAGCGCCAAGGCTTCAATAGCGATATCAAGATCCCGATGTTCCTGACGTAGCAGGTTAAGCTGCTCCCGTATTGCGTCATTGTTCATCATCAATCCTTTAAAAATCTACTGATACATCGCCTTCATGAAAGCCATCTGTGCTATCTTCTTGCTTCTATGCCATATTGGTCGCGTAAAAAATACAACTTATCTGCAAAAAAGATTTTGTATCACGACATAACGAATGATCTGTGTTTTACTCTCATCAGTCAGGCCATTCTGTCTGGCATTAACGGGAGATTATTCGTTATGAGAAACAATCACCTCGCCGCATTATTTTCAAAACATGCCGATCTTGATGCGCGCTTACGATCCGAGGCCTCACGCCCCAATCCCGATTTTGCTGTATTGAATCGCCTAAAAAAAGAAAAACTCCGCATTAAAGAAAATATTTTCTCGCTAAAATAAAAGAAAAAGGACTTAAGCCCGATGGCTTAAGTCCTTTTTTAAAGTGTCTATTCTTCTCTTGATATTTTTTCATGACGTTCGTGCTTTTCTTGGGCTTCGATCGTCATGGTTGCAATCGGTCGGGCTTCCAATCGCGCCAGCGAGATCGGCTCTCCCGTTACCTCGCAATAGCCATATTCCCCTTCATCAAGCCGCCGCAAAGCGGCATCAATTTTTGAAATCAACTTGCGCTGGCGGTCACGCGTCCGCAGTTCTATTGACCAATCGGTTTCACTTGATGCCCGATCGGTAAGGTCAGCTTCTTTCAAAGACTCTTGGCGTAGCTGGGCAAGCGTTCCACGAGACTCAATCAGGATAGCCTCTTTCCATTTCAGCAGTTTTTCGCGGAAATAAGCCTGCTGCCGTTCATTCATAAACGGCTCGTCCGGTGAAGGCCGATAGTCATTGGGGGCGGCGACAGAAGGCGCTTTTTCCAAAGCACTGGTTTTAATACCGTTGGTATCAACCTTAGAAGCAGTGAAATTAGATGCCATATACTTTGCTCCCTTTATTAAAGCTGGCAACCACCCTCTCGCTGCGCGGTTCATCAAACAAGGATTACTCCGGCAGGAATCAGGCTTCACTCTGTATAATGCGTGCTAACTACAAGACAGAGAAAACTCTGTTATATGGCCAACCACGTCACGACTCTTGCTCTATTAGACAGGGGAAACCGATCAGACAAGATAGAGAAGTATCATAGTATTAAATACTATTTTTAAAATAGATGGACTATGGATTTTTTTATACGGTCTTGCGTTCGATTTACAGCATTGTCATAGGCAGGACTATGCATGATATAAGACTAATCCGTTCAGAGCCTGAAAATTTCGACAAGGCTTTATCCCGTCGGGGATTCGAACCCGTTTCCAAAACCATTCTTGAAATGGATGGCGAACGCCGAACATTGGCTTTGGAACTTCAAACGTTACAGACGAAACGGAATGAAGTTTCCCGCCAAATCGGACAAGCTATGAAACAGGGCGAGAAAGACAAGGCCGAAGAAATGAAGGCCGAGGTTTCCGCCATCAAAGAAAAGATGGCCGCGCTTGAAGGCGAAGAAGCCGCTTTGGGTGACAAGCTGCAACGCTTTTTGTCCACTATTCCCAATCTCGCCGCCGAAGACGTTCCAGAAGGCAAAGACGAACAAGACAATAAAGAAGTCTTTCGTTGGGGTGAACCGCGTCAATTCTCTTTCAAACCAAAAGAACATGCGGATTTTGCACCGGCGTTAGGTCTCGATTTTGATACCGCCGCCGCAATGTCGGGCGCAAGATTTGCCTTGATGAAAGGTGCCATGGCACGCCTCAATCGGGCAATCGGCCAATATATGCTTGATTGCCAGACCGAAAAAAACGGTTTCACCGAAATTGCACCGCCGCTTTTGGTGCGCGACCATGCTCTTTTCGGGACGGGTCAGCTTCCCAAATTTGAAGAAGATTTATTTCATACAACAGATGACCGTTGGCTTATTCCAACGGCTGAAGTTTGCCTGACCAATATTGTTCGGGAATCCATCCTTGACGAAAAAACGCTCCCTTTGCGCTTCACCGCTCTAACCCCCTGCTTCCGTGCCGAGGCCGGTGCCGCTGGTCGCGACACAAGAGGCCTCATTCGCCAGCATCAATTCGATAAGGTCGAGATGGTGGCGATCGCTACGCCAGAACAATCAACCGCAGAACAAATGCGGATGGTTGAATGTGCCGAACAGATTCTACAAAATCTGAAACTGCCTTATCGTCGGGTTCTGTTATGCACGGGTGATATGGGCTTTTCTGCCACGCGGACTTATGATCTCGAAGTCTGGCTACCGGGGCAGAATTGTTATCGCGAAATCAGCAGCATTTCGGATTGTGGTGCTTTTCAGGCAAGACGGATGAATACCCGCTATCGCCCTGAAGAAGGCAAAGGCACCGCTGCGGTTCATACTTTGAACGGTTCTGGGCTTGCTGTCGGTCGGACATTGGTCGCTATTCTTGAAAATTATCAGGAAGAAGATGGCACCGTCACCATTCCTGAAGTGCTTCATCCTTATATGAATGGCATTACCAAGCTGGAGATTATCTAATGCGTATTCTGATAACCAATGACGACGGTATCGCCGCACAGGGTATCAAGATTCTGGAAGAAATCGCTCATAAAATTTCTGACGATGTAACGGTTGTCGCGCCTGACAAAGAACGTTCCGGCATGGCACATTCTTTGACCTTAAGCCTGCCCAGCCGTCTCTATAAACATGATGACCGTCATTATTCGGTCTCCGGCACGCCGTCTGACTCGGTCGTCATGGGCATTAAAGAGATTATGAAAGATAATCCGCCAGACCTCGTCTTGTCTGGTATCAATCATGGTGCCAATCTGGCCGAAGATGTTACCTATTCCGGTACGGTATCCGCCGCTATGGAAGGTGCCATTGCAGGCATCCGCTCCATCGGCCTTAGTCAGGTTTATTCGCCTGATTTCAAAAATGGCGCGCTTTCTTTTGATACAGCCATCAGTTGGGGTGAAAAAGTTATCAGACAACTGATTGACTCCACCTTACCGAACCGGACATTCTACAATGTCAATTTTCCAGCTTGTGAAAATGACGATGTCAAAGGTATTCAGGTTGTGGCTCAAGGTCATCGTGACTATGGCCGCCTGAATGTTGAAAAAGGCGTCGATCCGCGCGGG
>NZ_JAIWON010000091.1 GCF_020216885.1 Zymomonas sp.
AAAGACTGGTATTGGTTAGCCTTGGGGGAAGCGATCAGCAAAGACAACCTGAATGGCGATCTTGATCTTTCCTATCAAAATTATGTCACCGTCACACCGCTTGCGCCTAATCTGACGGATGTCGCTTCGCTGCAACCGCTGACGGATATACTCGCCAAATGATAAAAAGCCTGCCTTTCTGGAAGATATTCTCCCTTGCCCTTTTTATAGGTGGCATCAGTCTTTCGACTTTTGCCCAAGCGGCCAATTCAGATATCTACCATGTTAGGTCAGGCGAAACCTTAAACGGTATCGCGCATCGGCTCGGCCTTAAATCGGATGATTTAATCAGCCGCAACCATCTAAAGGCGCCCTACCGTTTACGGGAAGGACAGATATTGATGATACCGGAGGGACAATCTTCTTATATTGTCCAATCCGGTGATACCGGCCTTAGTTTGGCGCATCGTTATCAAATATCATGGCAACGGATTATCAGTCTTAACCATTTACAGCCGCCCTATCGCCTTAAAGAGGGCATGAAGTTGATATTGCCGACGGCTTCACTCAAAAGTCGCAGCGAAAATTCCCGCGATAATCATCTGAATGTAAAACAAATTGTCGGCGGCGCACAACCCGCCAGTCGGCATGAGAATGACAAAGCCGCCCAGCCACTTCATTTTGGTTGGCCTGCCCATGGTTCGGTTATTCGCCATTATGGCCGGACAGATAACGGCCACGTCAATAACGGGCTGGATATTGCGGCTTCAATCGGCTCACCTGTTTTTGCAACTGAAGACGGCCATGTCGCCTATACTGGAACCCATATTTCTGTTTTAGGCGGTGTCATTCTGATTCAACATGCCCAAGGCTGGACAAGTGTTTACGGCCATCTTGACAAGATCAAAGTCAAACAGGGCGATTTTGTCAAAAAAGGCGAAGTCATCGCCTCTGCCGGAGAAAGCGGTAACACCCCCCGCCCCCAACTTCATTTTGAAATCAGGCATGGCTTGAAAGCGGTCAACCCCGTCCGTCTTTTACCTTTACGAAAATAGCGACTTTTGACTATGGCAATATCAATGATGTTGCCAGATGAAAAAAGGATGCCTCCTATCCGTCCTATTGCCGACCATATAACCGCTTTTTTTGTCTTTTGCTGGGCAATATTTTCTTTCGCGCCTGCTATGGCCAAAGATACACTGAATATCGCCTTGCAAATGGAGCCGCCTTCCTTGGATACGACTTCAGGCGCAGCGACGGTTATTGATGATGTCAGCTATGGCACCTTGTTTGAAGGTCTGGTCAGATTATCGGCAAATGGTCAAATAGAAGGCTGGCTCGCTCAAAACTGGACGGTTAGCCCTGACGGGAAAGTCTATCTTTTCAACCTTAGGAAAAAGGTCACTTTCTCGGATGGGCGGCCTTTTAACGCCACTACAGCCGCCTATAGTTTAAACCGCGCCCGCGATATCCATTCCGGCAATGTCCAACAAGAAGCCTTGTCAGTTATAGATAAAATCGAAGCGCCCTCGCCTTTTCAATTACGGATTACCCTTAAAAAGGCGAACAGCTTTTTCCTAACGCTATTATCCCTTCCTGATTGTGCCATGGTTTCGCCTTTTTCGGCGAAAAATCTGGCAATATCCCCTGTTGGGACAGGGGCTTTCCGCCTTCAGAAATGGCAACATGGGAAAGAAATTCAACTGGTTGCCCGATCGGACTATTGGGGCAAAAAACCGGCGATAAAAACGCTCAATTTCTTCTTCATTTCAGATGCGCTTGCCGCCTATGCCGCCCTCAAAACAGGCCGAATTGATTTTTTTCCTGATTTTCCGGCAGCCGAAAATCTCCAAGAATTGGCACATGATCCCCGTTTTAAAGTCAGAAGTTTTCCCAGCGAAGGCGAAGTGATCCTTGCCTTCAATCAAAATTGGCCGATTTTCCGTAACCCCTTGTTACGTCAGGCGATCTCAATCGCTATCAATCGCCCCGCCCTTGTTGATGCGGTGCTATATGGTTATGGCCGTGTTATTGGCAGCCATTTTCCGCCACAAAATCCCGATTATCTCGACCTCACGGCTGTTCATCCTTATGACCCGAAAAAGGCGCAATCTTTACTCAAGCAGGCTGGTTATCCTGATGGTTTGACATTGACGCTTGATTTGCCACCGTCTCGCTATGCCACTATTTCAGGGCAGCTTGTGGCTGACCAACTGGAAAAAATCGGTATTCATGTTACTATTCACTCGCTGGAATGGACGACATGGCTTGATCGCGTTTATAAAAAACACGATTTCCAGATGACAATCGTCAATCATGCCGAGCCGTTTGATTACAGAATTTACGACAGAGAAGGCTATTATTTCGGCTATCACAATGCTGAATTTCATCATATCCTGACGCAATTGGATCAGGAAAGGGATGCTTTCCAACGGCATCAGCAATTACAATCACTTCAAAAAATTCTGACTTTTGATGCCGCCAATGTTTTTTTATTTCAATATCCCCATCTCGTCATATCCAAAGCAGAGTTGGGCGGATTATGGCGCGGCAGTCCGACACAGGCTTTTGATCTCACAACGGCTTATTTCACTGACAATCAAGGAAACCGTAACAGCGATTTAATCCCTTCATCTGTCTCATGGCATTTGGGTTGGTGGCTGTGGGCGGCTTTAAGCCTTATCCTTTTAATGGCGGCTTTCCGCTATCGGCTTTTTAGCTTTTCCGGCTTCTTGAAAAAAAGCGGCCAATTTTTACTCGCCTTATGGATAGCCAGCTTAGTCATCTTTATCGCGCTTTCTGTCCTACCGGGTGATCCGGCTGAATATATGATGGGCTTACAAGCCAGTCCCCGCGCCTTGGCAGCGCTACAAACAGAATTCGGCCTCGATAAACCAGCATATATCCGTTACTTACATTGGCTAACCCACAGCCTCCACGGCGATTTTGGAAGCAGTTTTAGCTATCATCTCCCTGTCAGTGATTTAATCGCAGAATCGCTTAACATCTCGCTACCGCTTGTTCTGACTGCTTTTATTCTAGCGGCGGTCACTGGTTTTCTGTTTGGCCTAGCGATTGCTTTTTTTCGCTTCCGACCTTTACGCATTTTTCTACTGACCTTGACGCGACTAGGCCTTTCTTTGCCTGCTTTTTGGATCGCTGTGTTATTACTTTATGCTGGTCTTCATTATCATTGGCCGCTTACTCTGGAAAATACGACCTCCTTTTTGGGTCTACTGACCCAGCCCGCTTTTTATTGGCCGGTGATAGCGCTTGCTCTGCCACAGGCAACATGGCTGGCGCGCGCCTTTAGTCAGCAATTACAGGGAATAGAACAACAAGATTTCATCATGGCAGCAAGAGCACGCGGTTTATCCCGATCCCAAGCGCTTCTCCGCCATGCGCTCCGCCATGCTTTACCGGCTTTATTACCCTTATTGGCCTTGTCTCTTCCCGCCATGCTCACCGGAAGCGTCATTGTCGAAAATATCTTTTATCTTTCGGGATTAGGGCGGCTTTTATTGCAGGCTATTGCCGCCCGTGATCTAATTCTGATACAGGCTATCGCCCTTCTAGTCGCTATGGTGACTTTATTTGCCCGCTTCATCAGCGATCTTTTGCATCTTGCGATTGATCCACGGTTAAAATAGCCATGATTGCCTTTTTTCGCTCTACGCCTTTTTTGTTGCGCTTTGGTTTATTCAGCCTTCTTCTATTGGTCTTGCTGATCGTCGGAAATAGCCTGTTTTATGGGGTAATTTCTCCCATAAACTTATCTGATCGGTTGCAATCGCCTTCATGGCACCATCTGTTCGGCACAGATGCTCTGGGACGCGATCTTTTGCATGAAGTTTTTGTGGCCGCCGGATGTTCCAGCTTGGTGGTGTTTCCGGCGGTAACATTGGGCTTTGTTCTAGGCGTGCCTATCGGCTTAATTGCCGCCATCGAAAAAGGTTGGCTGGGGGAAATGCTGATGCAGACCAGTGATATTCTTTTTGCCTTTCCGGCTTTGATCGCGGCATTATTATTGCAATTATTATGCGGATCGGGTGGGCAAAATGCTATGCTGGCGATTGCCTTTTATGCCATTCCGGTTTTCGCGCGTGTGGCTTATAGCCATGGCCGCGTAATAGCGCGTCTGGACTTCATCGCGGCAGCCAGATTATCTGGTAAAGGGAGCATCGCCCTTGCCTTTCATCATATTCTTCCTAATAGTATGTTGCCTCTTTTGACACAGGCCAGCAGCCAATGCGCCTTTGCCTTTATCGCGGAAGCGGCGCTTTCCTATCTTGGGATCGGTATTCAACCACCCCTGCCTTCTTTGGGACGATTATTGTTAGACGCGCAAAATCTTTTGAATATCGCGCCTTGGCTCGCCTTCTTTGCCGGTATTATGCTTTTTTGGTTAATTGCCTCTTGCCAAATGATCGGTGAAGGACTGATTCGCTATCAGGCAGACCATAGATTATGACCTTTTTGGCTATCGAAAATTTATCGGTCAAAGCAAAAGACCGCTTTTTGTTGCAGGATATTGGCTTTCGTATCGGACGGGGTGAAATTGTCGCGCTTCTTGGGGAATCCGGTTCGGGTAAATCGACCCTTGGGCGCAGTATATTGCGGATTTTGCCTGAAAATCTGACTTTATCGGGGGCGCTTCGCATTGGAAAAACGGATCTGATGCAGCTTTCCGAAAGGCAAATGAATGACTGGCGGGGTCAAAAAATCGCTTTTATCGGTCAAGATTCCTTCTGTTTTCTAGACCCGATGATGACCATCGCCGGACATATTCGCGAAAGCCTGAAAGAAAAAACGAACGCCAAAAGCCTTACTTCTGACATCACCAAAGCCTTGGAACAGGTCGGCCTTGCGCCGGATATCGCGCAACGCTATCCGCATCAACTTTCTGGTGGACAAAGACAAAGGGCAGCAATCGCCATGGCTTTGGCCGCTAAACCGGCTTTATTGATCGCAGACGAGCCGAGTTCTGCGCTTGATATGTTGACCGAAGCGCAAATTATGGCGATTTTTGAAAAGGCCACAGAAAACCGCCAAACGGCTATCTTGCTTATCAGCCATAATCCCGCCTTGGCGGTCAGAATGGCGGAACGTATCGTGGTTTTAAAAGAGGGTCGCCTTGTCTCAAAAATGGCCAGCCGCCGTTGGTGGTCAAATCCGGCAGACGATTATAGTCGGGCAATTATCCACTCTTATCATCAAATCTTATCCGGTGTGTCCAATCGACAAGATAATCAACCCTCCTCTAAAGATGGCCGAGCTGTAACAAATAATTCACCGCCGTTATTAAGACTCCAAAATCTTTCCTATCAGGAAAAAGACGATCATCGCCTCCACGATATCTCGCTCGAAATCTATAAAGGCGAACGAATTGCCATTATCGGGGAATCGGGTGCCGGAAAATCAACCCTACTTAAATTGATATCCGGCCTGCTGCCCGCGTCATCTGGCGAATTTTTTTGGAAAAATCAGCCTCTGTCTTTGAAAAAGAAACAAGCGCGCTCCGCTTTTTATCAAAAAGCACAAATGGTTTTTCAAGACCCGAATAGTAGTCTTGATCCAGCTTGGACAGTTGAAAAAATCGTCACCGAGCCCCTTGCGCTTTATCAGAAAAAAATATCCCCCGAAGAGCAACAACAGGCCTTGCAATCAGCCCTGAACAAGGCGGCGTTATCCCTTGATCTTCGGCATCGTTATCCGGCAACGCTTTCCGGCGGCCAAGGCCAAAGGGTGGCAATCGCTCGTGCCTTGGTGAATAATCCTGATTTATTGTTGCTCGATGAAGCCTTCTCGGCTCTGGATAGCGTCAATCGGGTTGAAATCGGGAAGAAACTGATTGCTCTCTCCGAACAGGCAAAAATGGCTTGCTTGCTGGTGACGCATGATCTGGCTTTTGCGCGTTTTTTTGCAACCAGACTGGTGATTCTCCACAAGGGGCATGTTATAGAAGAGAATAATACATATTCTATTTTCACCAAGCCCAATCAACCTTATACTCAAAGGCTGATCGAAATATGGCAGAAAAATTATAATCTCCCAGCCTGAAAAGAATTAAGGCTTTTTAAAAAACAATAGATTATAACCCTCTTCCGCCTTTTTAGATCAGGCTTTTAAAAGGGCTTTCTTATCAATCAGGGATGACCAAACAGTTATGAAAGCAACGATCGAACGCGCGACTTTATTGAAAAGTCTTAGCCATGTTCAATCGGTAGTCGAGCGTCGCAACACTATTCCGATTTTATCGAATGTGCTGATTGAAGCGGCCTCTAATGGTTGTGTGAAGCTGATGGCAACTGACCTTGATTTACAGGTCGTTGAAACTTTGTCAGCCGAAGTCGAAACATCGGGTGAAACCACGGTTTCAGCCCATATGCTTTTTGAAATTGTCCGCAAATTACCGGATGGTTCGCAAATTCAATTAAGTGCAGCCGATGGCAAAATGCTGATTGTTGCCGGTCGTTCACGTTTCAGTTTGGCAACCCTGCCCCGTGATGATTTTCCGGTTATCAGTGAAAGCGAATTGCCAACGCATTTCGCTTTGCCGACGGAAAGCCTGAAACAGATTATTGATAAAACCCGTTTCGCCATTTCAGTTGATGAAACGCGCTATTATCTCAATGGTATTTTTCTCCATGTTTTAAAGGATGAAAATGTCATGAAGGCGGCGGCCACAGATGGTCATCGCCTCGCTTGCGTGACTATTCCTGCCCCCGCCGGTGCCGAAGAAATGCCGGATGTTATCATTCCGCGTAAATGCGTCGTCGAATTGCGGAAATTGTTGGATGAATGCGAAGATGAAATCAAAATTTCGCTTTCTGCCAGCAAGATTTGCTTTGATCTTGGTCATGCTATTTTAACATCCAAGCTGATTGATGGCACCTTCCCTGATTATTCACGGGTTATCCCGACGGCCAATGACAAATTATTGAAAGTCAAACCCAAGGATTTGATGCAGGGTGTTGATCGCGTTGCGACCATTGCCAGCGAAAAAACCCGTGCGGTTAAAATGTCTATCGAAACAGGGAAAATTTCACTTTCGGTGACTAGCCCCGAAAATGGTATGGCTACCGAAGAAGTCTTGGGCGAATATGATGCCGATCCTTTGGATATCGGTTTTAATGCCCGCTATCTTCTCGATATTCTGGGGCAGATTGAAAGCGATCAGGCCGAAATTCATCTGGCCGAAGCCGCCGCCCCAACG
Organism: Zymomonas sp.; assembly: GCF_020216885.1. GTDB lineage: Bacteria > Pseudomonadota > Alphaproteobacteria > Sphingomonadales > Sphingomonadaceae > Zymomonas. The sequence goes on from NZ_JAIWON010000091.1 coordinate 7,196, forward strand.
CTGATACGGGATTCAGATCAGTCGGCTGCCCTTTATGTTTTGATGCCGATGCGCGTCTGATTTTCAAGAAAACCGACAATAAAAAAGCCGCCCTGTTCGGGGCGGCTTTTTTTTATACAGCTTTTTTCAGGATTAAAGACGGGCGCGAATACCGCCATAAAATGTCCGGCCTAATGTGCCGTAACGATAAGCGGTTTCATAATATTTGTCGGTTAAATTCTCGACCCGACCAAAAACGGTCAGATGCTTTGAAACCGGCATTTCTAACCGCAAATCATACAGAGTATAACCACGGTTCATATGTGGATTTAGGCTATATTCGCTATGCACTGTATCCCATGATTTCGATGCCCAACGGACAGCAATTCCGGTGACAAGACCGAATTTCCAATGATAATCAGCCGAACCATTGGCGGTATTTTTCGGTCGCCTTGGTAATTGATAGCCGTAATCGACGCCTTCAGAGCGATCTTTGACCGAAGTCCAAGTATAGTTACCGTTTAAAGATACCCGTTTAATATCAAGGCTGGCATTGACTTCGACACCATGCGCCGTGCTGCGGTTAATATTGTCATAATAACCATAACGCGGGGTATTGGTATTCGGGACATAACAAATGGAAGGCAACGCCCCATAATAAGGACAGCTTAAATAGGCGATCAGATTATTAGAAGTTCTCTGGAAATAATCGGCGGCAATCGTCAAATGCTTATGGAAGAAACGCTGTTGAAAACCGGCATCCCAACCATGCGATTTTTCTGGTTTCAGATTCTGATTACCGTATTCACTATAGATTTGGTATAAAGACGGCGCGTTAAAACCTTCGCCATAATGCGCCCGAAACAGAGTATTGTCGTTGTTGAACGCCCAAACACCCCCGCCTGAAAATAAAACATTGCCGCCGAATTTCGAATGATGGTCATAACGGACACCACCATCAACCGAAAAGCCTTTAATGATTTTGCCTTTTATCTGACCATAGACACTGTTGATATTGATAGTGCCGCGCGTATCTGATCCACCATAAGCGGGTGAAGAACTTTTGATGCCGCTCCGTTCATTTTCATAACCGAAAACCAGATCCCAGTTTTTGACCAAGGCAAGACTGCCCTGATATTCAAAGCGTCTGGTATGACCATTCCCGACAAAAGTATCGGTATTATAGGGTTCCATAGACGGGCTGATATCGTTTCTTTTGGTCTGGGTATAGCTATAGCCAAAACGGTTCCGTAACCGATTGTCGAATAAAGCGACATTTAAACCGGCATAGCCCATCCATTGCTCTTTATTTTCGTAATCCGATGTATCTGGCGTTCCATAGCTGCTATCTAGATCCGTCATCGCCTTGGAATAATAACCGCGTAAATCCACAGAGACTTCGTCAATCAATTTGATATTAACCCGTCCAGTTGCGGAACGGTTGTGATAGCCATCTTGTTCATGCCCGCCATAACGTGGGCTAATCGCTGATATACCTTTGGTATAAAAATTATTGCCTGCCAAACGCCATGTGATCCGGTCACTTTTCCCACCAATAGCAGCGCGGGCGTTAATGGTGCTATGTGATCCCATTTCAAGATCAACACTGCCGCCTAACGGTTTCGTCGGCATTGCTGTCACAATATTGACAACACCACCGATTGCCTGACTACCCCAAAGGATAGATTGCGACCCTCGCAACACTTCAATCCGCGATGTGTCCCCCGTCATCAATGTGCCGAAATCATAGCCGTTATTGGTCGATGAAGCATCTGTCATCCGAACACCATCAATAACCATCATCGTCTGACCGGATTCCGCACCACGAATAAAGACAGATGTCGCGGTTCCATATCCACCATTACGGGCGACCGTTACCCCAGGCGTTCTCACCAAAATATCGGAAATCGCCATGCCCTGACTATGGTCGATGGCGGCCTTGTCCAAAATAGTCACCTGTGAAGAAACCTGATCGGCTTTTTCCGGCGTTCTTGAGGCTGTCACCACCAAAGAAGGTTGATCGTTACTGGCGACGGCCAAAGCATCGGCATCAGGATCAGAAGCCTTAACCTCCTGTTTTTTATCCTGTCCCTTTTCGAGATTCTGTTTTTTTATTTTTTCTTTTTTTAGCAGTTTCTTATCGCCTTCACGCTCTGTTGTCGGCTGCCCCTGATAGGCTTCTTTTGCCAAAACCGGCTGAAAAGAAACCAATCCCGTTGTTGTCAAAGCCAAAGTCGATAAAAGAAATAATCGCGCCATCTATCCCCCCTCTGTTAGTCACAGCAAAACAGCCTCCAAACTGATCAGCTTGAAGGTCACTATTATCGTCCGTGCGAGGAGAATTTACCTCGTTCGACGGGAACGCCCTGTCCTGTCGTGGAACGATTACATAGGGTCGGTCTCCTGGCTCACAGCATCGAAACAACCGCCTTCCCGAATAGATTCAGTGGCTTTTTGGCGTTTCAACTGTTTACAGTTGCAGGGGCAGCCAAGGTTTTTCACCTTGTTCCCAATTTTCCTTCCCTCGAAGGAAACCCTATGCAAAAAAATTTCCGTAGTCGGAAAGGCTAAGAGAGGTCAATCAATCTTGTTGGAACTGTCAATTTCTTCTTCAGACCGAGGGAATAGAGCCACTATCAGCCGTCTGTTATATAAGTTGATCCTGATTTTTTGCTGCCTTTTCACCTCGCCCTCCAAAAGCGCCGATTCAAAACCCCCAAGCCGCATTGTCTCACTGAATTTATGCGCAGACGAATTATTGGTGGCCTTGGCTGACCAATCCCAGATTGCCGCTTTAACGCGCTATGCCCGTAATCCTGATATGTCTTCGGTATCAAAGGAAGCCCAATCCCTTCCTTTTACCTATGGCGGCGCGGAAGACTTGCTGCGCCTTCATCCTGATCTGGTCATCACCAGCAGCTATAGCCATGCGGAAATTTTGCCCTTGTTAAAGGAAAGGCAGGTTAAAATTATCGACCTTCCTTTGGCTAATAGCTTAACCGATATTGTTGAACAGATACGTATTGTCGCTTTGGCGGTCGGCCATCCCGAAAGAGGGGAAGCTGCCATCCAAAAAATGGAAAAGGCACTTCGGACATTACCGCCTCCGATGGGTCATGGCCGGACAGCCGCCTATTACCAGCGACAGGGTTATTTAAGCGGAACGGGTAGTCTCATTGATGACATCATGAAAAGGCTTGGCCTGAAAAATCTGGCGAATAGCCTTAATAAATCAACTCTATCTCGGCTTTCTCTGGAAGAAATCGTTACCTATCATCCCGATTTTTTAATCATGGGGCAAAAAAGCTATTCAACACAGGATATCGGCAGTCAAATGTTACAGCATCCTCTTTTGAAAAAAGCCCTTCCGGCCTCTCATCGGCTCTTTATCCCTGCGCCTTTAACTCTTTGCGGCAGCCTGCATTATCCTGACGCTATCAGAATTTTGGATAAAGAATTGGAAACAATTGACCATCCCTCGCGTTGATTGAACAAATCCGTTTTAAAGACGGATAAACAGGCCAAATAAAAATTTCAGAGATATCTGATTTTTGTCCCGAAATAACGTAAAGCCTGACTACCCCTTTCCAAATAGGGGCGCTTTTTTAAAAATGTGGAGAGTTTCTGATGAACACTTCTACGCAAAAACCTGCTCATTTCGACAAGATTTCTATCAAGGGAATAGATAAGCCTGCGACCCGCGTAGCCTTAGGCACATGGGCAATTGGTGGCTGGATGTGGGGCGGCACCGATGACGATGCCTCCATTAAAACCATTCATCGAGCGATTGATCTTGGTATCAATATCATCGACACCGCTCCCGCTTATGGCCGTGGTCACGCCGAAGAAGTTGTGGGTAAAGCTATCAAAGGCCAGCGCGATAATTTGATTATTGCGACTAAAGTCGGTCTTGATTGGACTTTAACCCCCGATCAATCGATGCGCCGCAACAGTTCAGCCAGCCGTATCAAACAAGAAATCGAAGATTCCTTGCGCCGCCTTGGCACCGATTATATCGATCTTTATCAGGTGCATTGGCCGGATCCGCTGGTTCCGATTGAAGAGACTGCAACAATATTGGAAGCCCTTAGAAAAGAAGGCAAAATCCGTTCTATCGGCGTTTCCAATTATTCCGTTCAACAGATGGACGAGTTCAAGAAATATGCCGAGCTGGCAGTTTCGCAGTCACCTTATAATCTGTTTGAACGCGACATCGACAAAGACATCCTCCCCTATGCCAAAAAAAACGATCTGGTCGTTTTAGGCTATGGTGCGCTTTGCCGTGGTTTGCTTTCCGGCAGAATGACCGCTGATCGTGCCTTTACCGGCGATGATTTACGGAAAACAGACCCGAAATTCCAGAAGCCGCGCTTTGAACATTATCTGGCTGCTGTCGAGGAATTGAAGAAACTCGCCAAAGAGCATTACAACAAATCGGTGTTGGCTTTGGCCATTCGCTGGATGCTGGAACAAGGGCCCACATTGGCACTCTGGGGCGCTCGCAAGCCGGAACAGATCGACGGCATTGATGAAGTCTTTGGCTGGCAGATATCGGATGAAGATTTGAAACAGATTGATGCTATTCTGGCCAAGAATATCCCCAATCCTATTGGCGCAGAATTTATGGCACCACCGCCGCGCGATAAATAAGAGCGGATATAAAACAAGCCGTCACTGTCGCAAGACAGGGCGGCTTTTTTATGTCTGATACAAGCTGGAGCGGGCGAAGGGAATCGAACCCTCCTAGCTAGCTTGGAAGGCTAGTGCATTACCACTATGCTACGCCCGCTTACCAGAGGTCACTTCCTTACCGATTTCTTTCAAAACAGGCAAGGGGTAAATTTTAAAGTAATCGTCGACTTTCATTGATTTGCCACAAAAGCAAAGCCGGAACGCCAATAGAAATATCGCGCGCCCTTTTCAACAGGGATAAAGCGATCATTTCCGCCCCTGTTAGCCCGAAAAGCGGTGCCATCAGGATATAGGCACCTTCTTGCAGACCAATGGCTCCGGGCACAATAAAGGCCGCACTGCGCAAGGCAAAAATCAGGCTTTCGATGGTCAAAACGGCGGTCAGGGAAACATGAACCCCCATAAAACGCAAGGCTACCCATGCGCTTGATGCTCCAACCACCCAAGCCAACATATTAAAGATAAAGGATGCTAATAATTTCAAGGGCTGGTGGTAAATTTCGGTCATTTTATTCGAGACATCCCGAATATTATCCCCTGCACCGGGGACAATTTTTTCAGCCAAACTGCCCGCCATATTCAAAATGGGTCGCTGGAAAAGAATAAATAACAGCAAAATCGCGACAATCACACCTAGTCCGGCATAGGATAAAGGCTGAATCGACATCGCCTTTCCACCACCGAAATAATAAAAAGAGATTGTCCCCACGCCAAACAATGTAAAAATGAGCTGGGAAGCCATTTCTGCGGTCATATCGACAATCATCGAGGCATAGACCAACTGAAAGGGCAAACCCGATCCCGTCA
>NZ_JAIWON010000092.1 GCF_020216885.1 Zymomonas sp.
AAAGGATTTGAAAAATATCTTTTTGAAGAATTAAACCCTATATAAGAAATTCAAAAAAGATCATCAAAATAATAAAATTATAATATTAAAGGCGGTTTCTTTCTTATCATGGTTACTTGTGTCGCCAGTCTGGCTTTTTTAGGGATGGAAGCCCGCCCAATAGAAGTTCAGGTTCAGCTTTCTTCCGGTGTTCCTGCTTTTACCGTTGTCGGCTTACCAGACAAAGCTGTTTCTGAAAGCCGTGAAAGGGTGAGGGCGGCTTTATCTGCCATCGGATTGGCTCTGCCTCCAAAAAGAATTACAGTGAATCTGTCTCCGGCCGACCTTCCCAAAGAAGGCTCACATTATGACTTGCCGATTGCTTTAGGGTTATTGGGGGCGATGGGCGTATTGGATAATGAGACATTAAGCCAATATGTCGTTTTGGGGGAATTGGGATTGGATGGGCGTTTAATGGCCTCACCGGGCGCGTTACCTGCTGCTATTCATGCCGCCTCTTGCCAATCCGGTTTGATCTGTGCCGAATCCTTGGGCGCAGAAGCCGCGTGGTCAGGATTAGATGAAATTATCGCAGCTCCTGATCTTTTGTTATTGATCCAACATTTGAAAGGGAAAATTGCTCTCCCACAGCCCAAAGCTGATATTGTCGAAATGGCTTTTAACGGCCCTGATCTTTCTTCAGTCAAAGGGCAGGAACAAGCCAGACGTGCTTTGGAAATTGCGGCGGCTGGTGGGCATAATATGCTGATGTGCGGGTCTCCGGGTGCAGGTAAGTCGTTATTGGCAGCCTGCCTTCCGGGCATCTTGCCGCCGCTTAGTAATCGCGAGGCCTTGGAGGTCTCGATGATTGCCTCTGTTGCGGGGATGCTGCCGCAAGGCGGCCTTATTCAGCAAAGACCTTTCCGCGCACCGCATCACTCGGCTTCAATGGCGGCTTTGATCGGTGGTGGCCAGCATATCAAACCCGGTGAAGTGACCTTGGCACATCTCGGTGTTTTATTCTTAGACGAATTGCCAGAATTCAAAAGGCCGGTGCTCGATTCTCTGCGGCAACCTTTGGAAAATGGCGAGGTCTCCATTGCCCGCGCCCATGCCCATATTCGTTTTCCAGCAAGGGTTCAGCTTATTGCTGCGATGAATCCTTGTCGCTGTGGCCATTTGGATGATGCTGCCTTAGCTTGTAGTCGAGCGCCGAAATGTGCGGCTGAATATCAGAATAAAATTTCAGGGCCTCTTTTAGATCGTATCGACATCCATATTGATATGCCCCCCGTTGGGGCGCATGAATTGATGCTTCCTGAAGGCGAATCTTCTGCGACAGTCAAAGCCCGCGTGATGGCTGCCCGTCAAATTCAATCTGATCGGTATAAAAATTATAAAGACGGAGCTATCCGCTGCAATGCCGAAGCGGACGGTGCCTTGATTGAAAAACTAACGCCAATGGATGATGCAGCACGTAAAATTTTGATGACCGCCGTAGAAAAGATGCGACTTTCTGCTCGTGCTTATTATCGCCTGTTAAAAGTCGCCCGTACGATCGCTGATCTGGATATGGCGGAAACATTAAACCAAATTCATATATCTGAAGCCTTAAGCTACCGTCATCGTCAGCCCGTTGCTTAAAATCAAAATCGTCTAAAATCAAAAAAGCCTTTTGAAACACCAATAAAGCATCGGGTCTCAAAAGGCTTTTTGACAGATAAAGCGCTAAAGGCTGTTTCCTCTAGTGATCGAGGAAACTCCGCATTTTCCGTGAACGGGAGGGATGTTTCAATTTGCGAAGCGCTTTTGCTTCGATCTGACGAATACGTTCACGGGTAACCGAGAATTGTTGCCCGACTTCTTCCAAGGTATGATCGGTATTCATACCGATACCAAAGCGCATCCGCAAAACACGTTCTTCACGTGGGGTCAGGCTAGCCAAAACACGGGTGACTGTTTCTTTCAAATTGGCCTGAATAGCGGCATCGACCGGAATAATCGCGTTTTTATCTTCGATAAAGTCACCGAGATGACTGTCTTCTTCATCACCAATCGGCGTTTCAAGACTGATCGGCTCTTTCGCAATTTTCATCACCTTGCGCACTTTTTCAAGCGGCATAGAAAGGCGCTCGGCCAATTCTTCCGGCGTCGGCTCGCGCCCGATTTCATGCAAGATTTGGCGACTTGTCCGAACCAGTTTGTTGATCGTTTCGATCATATGCACTGGAATACGGATAGTTCTCGCCTGATCGGCAATAGAACGGGTGATCGCCTGACGAATCCACCATGTCGCATAGGTCGAGAATTTATAGCCGCGACGATATTCAAATTTATCGACAGCCTTCATCAAACCGATATTGCCCTCTTGAATAAGATCAAGGAACTGCAAACCGCGATTGGTGTATTTTTTAGCAATGGAGATGACCAAACGCAGATTGGCTTCAACCATTTCGGTTTTAGCAATACGGGCTTCTCTCTCGCCTTTTTGCACCATGGTCACAATACGACGTAGTTCTTTTAACGTCATACCGGTGACTTGAGCGATCTCGGCTACTTCCGAACGGATGCGTTCGATACTTTCGGCTTCACTCGTCGTGAAATTCGCCCATTTTTTGTCGATTTTAGTAACGCGCTCGACCCAGCCTTCTTCCATTTCATTGCCCAAATAGGCATTGAGGAAAGAATCGCGCGGCACTTTATACCGTTCTGCCAGACGCAGCATCTGACCATTCAGCGTTCTAAGGCGGCTGTTATAGTTATAAAGCTGTTCAACCAAAAATTCGATACGAGCGTTATGGAATTTGACGCTTTCAACTTCTGCGGTCAGCTCTTCTCTAAGCTGCTGATAAGCGTTTTCCTGATCCTCTGGAAATTCTTCATTCGCGCCTAAAGCCCGCATCCGTGCATTCTGAAGAACCGAAAATTGGCGGTAAAGATCAGCAATTTTAGCAAATTTTTCTAAAGAAGCTGGTTTAAGCTGCTCTTCCATCTGCGCCAGAGACAAGGTATTTTCATCTTCCTCGTCATTCTCACGCTGGATGCGCTGGCCATTTTCGTCTAACTCGCCTTCGCTGTCATCCTCGTCGTCTTCATCCTCTTTGAAGGTCGGGCCAGCATTGCGCTCGGAAATCTCGTTGTCATTGTCGTCACCATCTTCCTCGAATTGATCGGGGGAAGGGCCTTGGGTCAACATCGCATCCAAATCAATGATTTCACGCAATTGCAGCGTGCCTTCATTCAGGGCATTCGACCATTCGATAATGTTGTCAAAAGTAATTGGGCTTTCACAAAGCCCTAAAATCATGGTGTCGCGACCAGCTTCGATCCGCTTGGCGATTGCAATTTCACCTTCACGGCTCAAAAGCTCGACCGCACCCATTTCGCGGAGATACATACGCACCGGATCATCTGTTCGGTCGGATGTTTCTTTCTTGGTCGTAACGGCAGGAGCCGGAGAGGTGCCACCGTCGCCCTGAAGCTCTTCGGCTGCGTCTTCTTCTTCCTGCTGACCATCCTCGCCGCTATCTTCATTTTCGACGATATTGATGCCCATTTCCGAAAGGGCAGACATAATATCTTCGATCTGTTCCGAAGACATCTGGTCCTGTGGAAGAGCTTCATTCAGCTGATCATAGGTTACATATCCGCGCTTTTTGGCTTGCGTTATGAATTTACGGATCGACGTTTCATTCAAATCGATCAGCGGCGCATCACCGGCATTTTTTTTCGCTTCAGCCGTAGTCGTCTCTGCCATCTAGCCTTCATCCACCCTTGTTCTAAGCTCGAACTCTATGCCGAGCATATAACGTCGTTCCTGAAAATCAGCACGGCGTTTACGGTGTAACGCCTGCGCTGCCTCAAACTTTGCATAATCAGCTATCAGGCGTTCTTCTGTGAATACCTGCTTAAGCTGTTGTTCTTCAGTTGCTAATTCTCTCTCTTCAACCACGAGATCAATGAGAGCAACTAAACTTTCAATCGCTAAATCCGGCGCAATATCAGGCCGTGTAAAAGGAAAGCGTAAATCTTTTTTTATGTCCCATGCGCAAATGTCCACATTGGCATCAGCTTTCAATATGGCTTTGATTGCGTCTCTATCAAGATCTGGTTCGCTAATGACAGCTGTTATCAGCACCTCGCGCCATTTTTTCAACTTGGGATCGGTAACCGTTAGCGCTGCCAGTCTCTCCAGTCGCTGTTTTATCGCTTCGGGATAGAGGCTAAGCCCAATTAAAATTTGGCGGCTATATTGATGCTCAAGATCAGAAATAGTCGGGATAGGAAGATCGGATGGGGTAACCGCCGTCGTTGGCATTGCCGTCGAACTGTCCGGCCGCTTCTTATTTTTCCACCCGAAATTCTCGTAAAAAAGATTTCTAAAATTGCTGCGATAGCCACGGGCAATAAACTCATCACGGCAGGAGGCCGCTAATTCGTCCAATCTTTTGGATAAAGCGGCACGCCCTTCCGGTGACTGTGGATCAATCTGGGAGGCTTCAAAGCGGTATAATAACCGATCAAGAGCAATGGGGCGGGATAAAACCTCTTCAAAAGCTGATTTTCCCTGTTCCTTGACCAAGTCATCAGGGTCTTTCCCATTGGGCAATGTGACAAAGGACAGAGTCTTACCGGGGCGCGCCTGAACAAGGGCGCGTTCAGCGGCTCTGACGGCGGCTTTTTGTCCGGCTGAATCGCCATCAAAACAAAGAATCGGCTTGTCTTCTATCCGCCACAGCCGCTCAATCTGATGTTCTGTTAAGGCCGTTCCCAAGGGGGCAACCGCTTCGTGAATACCCGCTTGCGCTAGACCGATAACATCCAAATAGCCTTCGACAACGATAATCCGCTTTTGTCGTCTCGCCGCCTGACTGGCTTTATCAATATTGTAAAGCGTGCGTCCTTTATCGAAAAGGGGCGTTTCAGGCGAGTTGAGATATTTCGGGCTGTTATCAGGAAGGCCATTGCCACCCTCCATAGACTCCAACCGCCGACCACCAAAGGCAATAACACGTCCGCGTTGGTCTTTAATCGGAATCATCAGCCGCCCGCGAAAGCGGTCATAAGGATCGCGCCCTTCAACCGATATCAACAATCCGACTTCAATCAGTTTTTCAACGGCATGGTGGGACAAGGCGTTTTTCAACCGTCCCCGTCCATTCGGGGCAAAGCCAAGGCCAAAATTTTGCGCTATGGCAGGCGATATACCTCTGTTGTCGAGATAACGGCGAACTTCGGCTCCCTCAATCCCGTGAAGCTGTTCAGAAAACCATTTGGTCGCTTCTGCCATAATATCATGTAGGGTTGCCGTTCTTTTGGCCTGTCTGACCGCTGCTGGATTGGCTTCGGGAATATCCATCCCTGCTTGCCCCGCCAATTCACGCACCGCATCCATAAAGGAAAGCCCGCGCGTTTCGGTCACAAAACGGATAGCATCGCCATGCGCGCCACAGCCAAAGCAATGATAAAAACCCTTTTCATCATTGACGTAAAAACTGGGCGTTTTTTCATTATGGAAGGGGCAACAGGCACGGAATTCCCGTCCGGCACGGGTCAGCTTTACCGTCCGCCCGATCAGCGCCGACAGCGTAATACGCTGGCGCAATTCATCCAGAAATTCAGGAGGAAGGAAGTGGCCGGTGGTCATTATTGTCCCATGAGACCATAAAAAAGACGGAAGGGCAGAAAAGCGATGAAGCTCTCTGCACGGAAAAGCGGTAAAACCAAATTTTTTTGTAGAACGGGTATCTGACTTTTATACTGCCCAGACTGATATATCTGTTTTTGTTCATCGCACCCTTGGTTCAGGGACAACTTCCCGCAAAGCAGAGGCGGTATCAGAACAAAAGAGGCGCAGCTATAAAGAAGATATCGAATCACCCGATAATTATACCTGTTTAGCAAGAAAGTCGGGCTTTATCCAGTTGAAAAGCATTTCTCTTCCAACAGACTGAAAGATAAAAAGCGCATTTTTTGACATTGAGATCGTTCTTTGGGCAGTCTTTTATCAGAAGAGAAGTGCCAACCTTTCCAATTCAAATAGAATTTTCAGTAATAATCCCATTCTTTCAAAGACTTAAATAGATTTACCTCTTGCTTCATTACACGTGCTTTTTTATTAACGATTTTCTTGCATCATTTTGAGGAGGTAAAAAGATGTCAGATGTCAATTTAAAAAACGAAAAAGCGAATAAAATAGGCAGAATAGCTATTGTTTTTTTCGGCTTTATTCTCGGATTTGTTCTTGCAGAAAAATTTCTATTTTAAATTTGATGGGGTGTAGATGAAAATCTCTCTAATTTTCTCTTAATCCTATCATGGGTTGCTTGTCCGTTATTGTAAAAGGCGAATGGCAACCCTTTAATCGCGATCATATCACTCTAAAAGATAATCTAATCAAATCTAGGCCGTCTTTTACTAAGCTATGTCGATCTTAAGATCAGACTAAAAATTGGGTTGCTAGGTTAAAAGTAAAAGCCGTTGAGGCTGAAATATTTTTGTCAAAAAGCGGGGAGTAAGAAAGTCCCGCTTCCTGACAAAACAATCTGAGTGGTTTTATCAGCCCTGTGCTAACAGCGCTTTCACCATGGGGCCCGCCTTGCTCATATCCATTTGGGTAGCATAGCGTTCTTTAATCAAGCCCATGACTTTGCCCATTTCTTTTATCGAGCTGGCACCTGATTCTTTAATTAAACCAGCAATCGCGGCCTTGGCTTCTTCTTCGCTCATCTGTTTAGGAAGGAAGCTGCTGATAACGTCTAATTCACTTTGTTCTTTGGCGGCCAGTTCAGGACGACCGCCTTTTTCATACATATCAATCGATTCGCGACGTTGCTTTGCCATTTTTAACAAAACTTCGGTGACCAGTTTATCGTCATCGGTTGCGTCACTTTCGGTGCGCTCTTCAATGTCACGATAGCGAACTGCCGCTTGAATTAGGCGTAAAGCGGCGGTTTTTTCACTATCACGGGCTTTCATGGCGGTGATAAGACCGGCTTTTATTTCATCTCTTATCATAAATAATGCCTTATAGATTGGGAATTCTGACGACAGATCCCTGTTATTGCCGAAAAAAACAACCATATTTCTTAAGAGATACCGGCATAAATCACAGTGTTGGCGTGCCGGTGAATGGTTGGGCAATGGAAAGAAAGCGAACAGTATAGCGGATATTTGTTGATTTTAATAGATTGACCAAAGAAACGACCGCCCTTACTGATGCGCCGTTTATCTATTTCCCGCCAGCATAAAAAAAAGGAGAACCTCAGGTGGCTGATCCCATATCTGCACGCCCCCCGGAAGGCGCAACCGGGGTTTTGGTTTTAGCCGATGGTCAAATGATATGGGGCCGCGGTTTCGGTGCAACCGGAGCCAAAGTCGGTGAGGTCTGTTTCCATACCGCGATGACCGGTTATGAAGAAATCATGACGGATCCCAGCTTTGCCAGCCAGATTATCAATTTCACCTTCCCGCATATCGGTAATGTCGGCGCAAACAGAGAAGATGTCGAAGCGAAGACGCTCCATGCTCTCGGCTGCATCGTCAGGGAAGATGTGACTGCCCCTTCCAATTTCAGAAGTCTGTGGCGTTTTGATAGCTGGTTAAAAGATAACGACCGTATCGGTCTTGCTGGTGTCGATACCCGCGCTTTAACTGGATTGCTGCGGAAAAAAGGCGCGCAAAACGCTGTTATTGCGCATGATCCCAAGGGACAGTTTGATATTCCGGCCTTGATCGAAACGGCGCGTAGCTGGGCAGGTTTACAGGGCATGGATCTAGCCCGTTCGGTCTCGACCCATCAAAGCTATAACTGGCAGGAAGGCATCTGGTCTTTACAGAATGGTTATAGCACGGTCGATAACAGCAAAGGCCCCCATGTTGTCGCGATTGATTACGGTTTAAAACATAACATCCTTAGAAATCTGGTGGAAGCTGGTGCCAAGGTAACGGTTGTTAAGGCAACCGCCAGCTTTGATGAAATTATGGCCTATAAACCGGATGGTGTTTTCCTTTCCAATGGTCCCGGTGATCCGGCGGCAACGGCTGAATATGCGGTTCCTGTCATTCGCCAGCTGCTTGATATTAAAATGCCGATCTTCGGAATTTGTCTCGGTCATCAACTTTTGGCGCTGGCTGTTGGGGCTACGACTTACAAGATGCATCAGGGACATCGCGGCGCCAACCATCCGGTGAAAAGACTGGATGATAGCAAAGTTGAAATTACCTCGATGAATCATGGCTTCGCAGTCGCTACCGATAGCTTACCGGAACAAGCCCGTCCGACACATATGTCTTTGTTTGATGGTTCCTTGGCCGGTCTTGAACTCACCGACCGTCCGGCTTTCTCGGTGCAATATCATCCTGAAGCCAGTCCGGGGCCACAAGATAGCTATTATCTGTTCGCCAAATTTATCGATCTCATCGCGAAGGAGCGGCCATAATGCGGATTGACCGCATCATTCGCTCTTTCCGTTTTGTCTTTTCCTTTTCCCCGTTAAGGTTTTTGTGATGCCCAAAAGAACCGACCTCCAATCGATTATGATTATCGGCGCTGGTCCGATCGTTATTGGTCAGGCCTGTGAATTCGATTATTCAGGGACGCAGGCCTGCAAAGCTTTGCGGGAAGAAGGCTATCGCGTTATTCTGGTCAACTCCAATCCGGCGACCATTATGACCGATCCCGATATGGCCGACGCGACCTATATCGAGCCGATCACGCCCGAAGTCGTTGCCCGTATCATTGAAAAAGAACGCCCCGATGCCTTGCTGCCAACGATGGGCGGCCAAACGGCTTTGAATACGGCCTTGGCGCTTGCCAGCGACGGGACGCTTGAAAAGTTCAACTGCGAGATGATCGGGGCAGATGCCACGGCGATCGATAAAGCCGAAGATCGACTGAAATTCCGTCAGGCGATGGATAAAATCGGTCTCGAAAGCCCACGTTCATCGGTTGCCCATTCTTTAGAAGAAGCCCTTGATGGCTTGGACTATGTCGGGCTTCCGGCCATTATCCGTCCGTCTTTCACGATGGGCGGCACTGGCGGCGGCGTCGCTTATAACAAAGAAGAATTTATTGATATTGTTTCCGGTGGTCTTTCGGCCTCTCCGACACAGGAAGTTCTGATCGAAGAATCCGTGATCGGGTGGAAAGAATATGAAATGGAGGTCGTCCGCGACCGCCATGATAACTGTATTATCATCTGTTCGATCGACAATATCGACCCGATGGGGGTTCATACCGGCGATTCCATCACCGTTGCTCCGGCATTAACCATGACTGATAAAGAATATCAGATCATGCGAAATGCCTCAATTGCAGTTCTCCGCGAAATCGGGGTTGAAACGGGTGGCTCCAACGTCCAGTTCGCCCTTAATCCCGAAAATGGCCGTCTGGTCGTTATTGAAATGAATCCGCGTGTCAGCCGTTCTTCGGCTTTGGCTTCCAAGGCTACCGGTTTTCCGATTGCCAAAGTCGCTACCAAATTGGCAATTGGCTATACGCTGGATGAAATCACCAATGACATCACTGGCGCAACACCGGCCAGCTTTGAACCGACCATTGACTATGTCGTTACCAAAATCCCGCGTTTCGCTTTTGAAAAATTCAAAAATGCCAAACCGCTTTTGACGACGGCCATGAAGTCAGTTGGTGAAGTGATGGCGATTGGCCGTTCTTTTCCGGAAAGTCTCCAAAAAGCGCTGCGTGGTCTGGAAAATGGTCTTTCCGGCCTTGATCCAGTCGAAGCGCTGGTCGGTGCCAATCCTTCGGTAATAGAAGCCGAATTGGCACGCCCAACGCCTGATCGTTTATTGGTGGCCGCCCAAGCCTTACGGGAAGGTCTCACCGCAGAAAGAATCTGCGAAATCACCCATTACGATCCTTGGTTTATTGCACGGTTGGCTGAAATTATTGCCGCTGAAAATGAAGTCATTTCCAATGGCCTTCCTCTTGAAGCAGCCCCTTTCCGCCGCTTAAAAGCCATGGGCTTCTCTGACAAACGCTTGGCTGATCTCGCTTTGC
>NZ_JAIWON010000093.1 GCF_020216885.1 Zymomonas sp.
AATCGGCTCATTTGCGTGGCTTGGGTAAAGCACAGGCCAAAGGCTCCGGCATTGTTCATGATGCGTTACAAGCCATGACCGGCGGCGTAACAGAAGCTGAAGTGCGCGCTTTGCGACATAGCCTGAATATCCGCCCTGTTTTCAAGCGGATTGATAGCTGCGCGGCTGAATTTGAAGCCAAAACGCCTTATATGTATTCCACCTATGAAGCGCCTTTCTTTGGTGAACCTGTTTGCGATTCTTTGCCAAGCGATCGTAAAAAGGTTGTTATTCTTGGAGGCGGGCCCAACCGTATCGGGCAGGGTTTGGAATTTGATTATTGCTGCTGTCATGCTTGTTTTGCTCTGGAAGCAGCTGGCTATGAAACGATCATGGTCAATTGTAATCCTGAAACGGTTTCAACCGATTATGACACTTCCGACCGCCTCTATTTCGAGCCTTTGACGGGTGAAGATGTGCTAGAAATTCTGCATACAGAGCAGAAAAACGGCAGGCTTGTCGGTGTAATTGTTCAGTTCGGTGGTCAAACCCCTCTGAAACTGGCAGCCGAAATTGAAAAAGCCGGTATCCCGATTTTGGGAACCAGCCCAGATGCTATTGATCTTGCCGAAGATCGCGAACGCTTCTCGGCTTTGGTCTCTGAATTAGGCCTGCTTCAGCCTGCCAATGGTATTGCTCGCAGCCGCGATGAAGCCATCAGTGTTGCCGACAAAATCGGTTATCCAATTCTGATCCGTCCTTCCTATGTGTTGGGTGGTCGGGCGATGGAAATCATTGATGGCCCCAGCCAGCTCGACGACTATATTCATACGGCGGTGAAGGTTTCCGGTGAATCTCCGGTTTTGATTGATCAATATTTGCGGGATGCGACCGAAGTCGATGTGGATGCCGTGGCTGACGGCGATGATGTCGTCGTCGCTGGTATCTTACAGCATATCGAAGAAGCAGGTATCCATTCAGGAGACAGCGCTTGCTCTATCCCGCCTTATAGCTTACCGGCCTCGATCATCGAAGAGATCAAAAGTCAGACTGATAAATTAGCCCGCGCTTTGAAAGTGCAGGGGCTGATGAATATTCAGTTCGCGGTCAAAGGTGACAAGGTCTATTTGATCGAAGTCAATCCGCGCGCCAGCCGCACGGTGCCTTTTGTTGCAAAAGCAGATGGTCGCCCTGTGGCTCAAGTCGCTGCCAGAGTTATGGCTGGTGAAAAATTGCGGAATTTACCAGAAATAAGCTGGCCAGAAGGGTATACCGCCGTCAAAGAAGCGGTTTTCCCATGGGCGCGTTTCCCGGGGGTTGATCCGGTTCTGTCACCGGAAATGAAATCCACTGGCGAAGTGATGGGTATTGATATCGACTTCCCGATGGCTTTTGCCAAAGCCCAGTTGGCAGCCGGTAATGCCCTTCCTCGGGCTGGCACCTTCTTTATCTCCGTTAAAGACAGCGATAAAGCCCAGATAGTCGAGCCGATAAAGGCTTTAACCGATCTGGGGATAAAATTGGTCGCAACTGATGGCACGGCTCGCTATCTGCAATCCAAGGGTGTTCCTGTCGAACGGGTCAACAAAGTCAGGGAAGGGCGCCCTCATATTGTCGATTTAATCAAGGATGGAGCCATTAGTCTGGTTGTCAACACCACAGAAGGATGGCAATCTCTACAGGATTCGGCTTCTATCCGTTCTTCGGTGGTATTAGCCCCCGTTCCTTATTTCACGACCGCTGCGGCTGCTATTGTTGCGGCAGAGGCTATCGTCGCAATCAAGGCACGGGAACTTGAAGTCCGTTCTTTGCAATCCTATCATTCAATGAAGCACGCCTAATCCCGATCTTTAATTGAGTGCAAACAGAGCAGATTTCTGCTCTGTATGGGATTTACTTTTATCGTTTAGGGGATATTGCCTATGGCAGCCCAAGAAAAAATACCGATGCTTATCGAAGGTCAGCAAATGCTGATGGATGAGCTGGCAAGATTACAAGCTGAAAGACCTAAGATCATCGACGCGATCGAAGAAGCGCGCGCTCATGGCGATCTGTCTGAAAATGCCGAATACCATGCGGCAAAGGAAAGACAGGGGCAGGTCGAAGCGATGATTGGCGACATCGAAGGCAAATTAAGCCGGGCGCTTGTGATCGATCCGAAAACCTTGTCTGGTGACAAGGTGATTTTTGGCGCCACTGTCCATATGCTTGATGAAGACGATAAACCGGTCAAATATCAGATTGTCGGTCAGACTGAAGCCAATGCCAAAGGCGGTCGAATTTCTTACAATTCACCTTTGGGTCGGGCTTTAATCGGTCGCAAAGTCGATGACGAAATCGAAGTCTCTGTGCCGTCAGGTGACCGTTATTATCTGATTTCAAAAATCGAATTTATTTAGGTCTGGATTGTAAGCCGTGCGTCTGCCTCCTGCCCGTGCCACTACGGTTCTGGTTATTTTGACTTCCGGCGTGTGGCTTACGACCTTTTTACTAAAAATTCAGGATCTTTGGGCGGTAAAAGCGGGATTTATTCCCGCTCGTCTGCATGGCTGGTCATCGGGCGTGCCCTCCTTGCCATTCTGGATAACGCCTTTATCCGCGACATTCGCCCATGGCGGGCTGATGCATATTGCCTTCAATATGGTGATGCTGGCTTTTTGTGGCCGTTATGTCGAAATGATTATAGGTAGTCGTAAGTTCCTATGGCTCTATGTCATTGGTGCCTATAGTTCGGCTTTTTTCCAATATCTTTTCTATCCAAACAGCCAAGACCCGATGATCGGGGCAAGCGGTGCCATATCTGCTTTATTTGGTGCCTATGCCGTTTTGTTTGGGCGAGAACCCCAGATTTTTGCTTCCCGCTGGTTTAACCAAGTCGTCCAAATTTTATGGTTAGCTGCGGCATGGTCTATTTTACAAATCTTGATTGGTTTCAGCGAAAGCCCAGGACTGATGTTGGCCACTGCTGCTCATATTGGTGGTTTTATCACAGGCCTTATTCTTATCAGGCCAATGTTACATTTCCATTATTACAATAAATTCAAAAAATATTGATTTTTGGTCAAATATCCGGCGTTAAAAATATCTAGCTTAGAAAAAGCATCGCGTTGGAAAAGAGCGTTTTTAATAACAGGCCGATTGCCTCTAACCGCTTATTTCAGCAAGAATAACGGTTGTATAAATACTTGTGCCGATCATTCCTCCATGCTGTAACAAGCCACAAGCCACAAGCCACAAGCCACAAGCCACAAGCCATAGCTCTATACTTATAGGCTTTAGATGTCGGTTATTAGGGGATCTGTTTTGTTAAAAAAAAGACCTCCCATAAAATTAAGGAAGGTCTATCTTCGCCGCATTTAAGGGCTTCTAATGTTTATATCAGAAGCCTTAACGTCCGATCATCACGAAGCGCGTGCCTGAAGCATTTTAATCAGGCTATCAAAACCCTTATGCTCAACTACGGAATCAAAATCAGCTCTCTGGGTTATCAACAGATTGATACCCCCTACGGTCATATTGCTAACTTTATAGCCTTGACTGGTGTGTTCCAATGTCCAGATGACATTGACAGGATCAGAGCCTGACTTTGTCACTTGTGACAATACAGCTGCCCCATCCCCCGCCGGAATAATCCGAATGATTTTCAGCTTTGCTGAGCTGTAATCAGCAATCCGGTTGGCATAAGTATTGATAATAAAATTCGGCAAGGCTGCTTTATAGGCCGTTAGCTGTTCTGGTGTGATTTGGCTTTTCCAGCGCCGAACAAGGCTCTCACCAATTTCATCTACTTGGAAATACTGGGCAAGCAGAGTTTTTAGCTTTTGATGGGCATGAACTTTGTCATTATTCTGGGCAACAGACAAAGCCTCTGCAATAAGACCATTGATAAGACCTGTTGGGGTCTGGTTATCAATCGCCGCACAAGCAGGTGTTGCAAAAGAGACAAGCGCAAAGGGAAGCGCGAAAAAGGGCGCAACTTTTTTCATAATTCTCCTTTCCCGGACGGTGTCAGAGAAGTCGGTTTTCAAGGCTAAATCCAGATTTTCTGGCTTTTTGCTGATTCGGCTAATGTTAAAAACACCTTCAAGGAGAATGGCCTGTTGATATGCAGATTCTTCTCTAATGGTTATTCGGACGAATCAATAATACTAGTCAGTACACAAAATATACTATTACGTATAGATAAAATTGTACTGACCAGTATTAGGGTGCATGGTAATAGATGAACCTTTATTGAACCGACTTATTCTTGCGCTTTTTCGGCCTTCTCTTTATCCGCCGGAGCTGTTCTGAAAAGGGAGCTTACCAGCCGAAACAGCATGCCCCCCGTTTTGGAACGCCACAGGAAAATAAAGCCGATACCGCTCACCGCCGCCACCGTGGCAAGAGGCCGTCTTTGGGCTTCCTGATTAAGGCGGTCGACAACATTTTTACCCGCCTGAACACTGGATTTCACCAGACTACGGGCAATTGACCCCGGTTTCAGATGATTGGTAACATCATCTAGCGAAGCCATAAGATGAGTGCGAGCCTGTTCAAGTTCAGCTTTTTTCTGATTAATTTTAGACGTATGAAGCATAGCATGGCGGCCTTTTCAGACCGTTTCCTTCCAGAATGATAGCTTTGGCGAATATTACGGTGCCTCGGTCAACCAATGATAAGCGACTAGCACTAGAATAATCGCAATGGGTAATCCCACAGCTGCGAAAATTAGGCCTGCACCCAAGGCGCCTACAGCATGAATCAAGGCAATAAAAACGCCTACCAACAAACCGATCAGGCCAATAATCGCAAAGGCAGCAGCCAAGACCAAAGCAATCGCCGCCTTCGCAATTCTTTTGACGCGCAGCATGACAATTTCGCGGCAAAAAGCGACTTCATGGTGAAAGAAGTTTTTGGCGGCCTGAATAAGATTCCGAAAAGACTGGAAAATTCCGGCCTCTTCATAAATGAAATCCTCTCCTCCGGCGGCTTCGGCTTCCATTCTACCTTCTTCCAACCTCGCTTCGGCTTCGGCAATGGCTGCTTCATCATTTTCTTCGCCTGTAGCCACCTTTTCGGCAGCTACAGGGTCGATTTCAGCTTCAGACAAGGCCTCGGCGATTTCTTCAGAAGTAATGTTCGATTCTTTTTCGCCTTTATTTTCCAGCGTCAATGTTATGAATCCTGATGGCTGCTGTCAGAAGAGGATGCGTCTGCTTCCTGATGGTTGCAGGCATGATTGGCTTCACATTTATGCTTCTTGTGGCTGGCAAAGCGATAAAGCGCATAGCCGAGGGCGGCTGCGACACCAACCGTTACAACCGGATTGCGGCGGATAATGCTGTGACCACTTTTGGTAATGTCAGCCAATTTTTTATCTTTCAGAGATTTTGACAATTTGCCGATATGTTTGGAAGCCTTGTGCATATAGTCGCCATAGGAACTTCCCAAATTTTCAGCAACCAATTCTGCGGTCTGGTCAACAATTTTGGCCACATTATTGACAGCTTCGATGGCTTTGTGACGACCTTCATCACCAATTTCATGAATTTTTCCATGAAAGGGGCTGTGATCCTGAAATAAATGATGCAGTTTATTTTCTTCTTTTTCAGCAAATTCTTTGGCTTCAGAAAGATGGGATTTTGCTTTTTCAGCAAGGTGAGAAGCCGTTTCCGATATCTGCTGCTTTATATGATGGCCTTCATGTTTGGCTTCATGAGTGGCTTTTTCAGCCTGATTTTCGGCGTTTTTCTGCAAATCATTGGCAGCTGATGCTACATTCGCCACAGTTTTGTTTTCGGCCATTGTCTATACTCCAGTTACTCAATACGTAACGATAATCAGTTTATCCTAACTATAGAATCGCATGAGAAGCGATAACGTTTCACCATAAGCAATATATTCATTGCAACAGTGGAATTGCCTTATGCGTCAAGGAAGGATAGATCATTGACGGACTGAGTTCAAAAAGAGACTCGTCTAAAAGATTTTAAGAAAGGTTTCGATATGACAGCTATTGTCAGTATCCATGGCCGTCAGGTTGTCGACAGCCGCGGTAACCCGACCGTTGAAGTTGATGTTACGCTTGAAGATGGCAGCTTCGGCCGCGCCGCAGTGCCGTCAGGTGCTTCCACCGGTGTTCATGAAGCTGTTGAACTTCGTGATGGCGACAAAACCCGTTGGGGTGGTAAAGGCGTCACCAAAGCTGTTCACGCTGTAAACAACGAAATTGCTAACGCAATTATTGGTCTGGAAGCCGAAGATCAGGAACTGATCGACCAGACGATGATCAAGCTCGATGGCACCCCGAACAAGGGTAAATTCGGCGCTAACGCTATCCTCGGTGTCAGCTTGGCTGTTGCTAAAGCGGCTGCTGAAGCTCGCGGTCTCCCGCTTTACCGTTATGTTGGTGGTACGGCAGCTCACGTTCTTCCGGTTCCGATGATGAACATCGTTAACGGTGGTATGCACGCTGACAACCCCATCGATTTCCAGGAATTCATGATTGCTCCGGTTGGTGCCAGCTCCATCAATGAAGCTGTCCGCATCGGTACCGAAGTTTTCCATACCCTGAAAAAAGAACTGTCTGCTAAAGGCATGAACACCAACGTCGGTGACGAAGGTGGTTTCGCTCCTAGCCTCGACAGTGCTTCTTCTGCTCTGGACTTCATCGTCGATTCCATCTCCAAAGCCGGTTACAAGCCGGGCGAAGATGTGTTCATCGCTCTCGATGCAGCTTCCTCCGAGTTCTACAACAAAGATCAGAACATCTACGATCTTAAGGGTGAAGGCCGTAAACTGACCTCCGCTCAGCTCGTTGATTACTATGTCGAACTTTGCGGTAAATATCCGATCTATTCCATCGAAGATGGTCTGGCCGAAGATGATTTCGAAGGCTGGAAGATTTTGACCGAAAAGCTCGGTGACAAAGTCCAGTTGGTCGGTGACGATCTGTTCGTGACCAACGTGAAGCGTCTTTCTGATGGTATCGAACGCGGTATCGCCAACTCGCTGCTCGTGAAGTTCAACCAGATCGGTTCTTTGTCTGAAACGCTCGCAGCCGTTAACATGGCTAACGACGCTTCTTACACGGCTGTTATGTCTCACCGTTCCGGTGAAACCGAAGACACCACGATTGCTGACCTCGCCGTTGCCACCAACTGCGGTCAGATCAAGACCGGTAGCCTTTGCCGTTCCGAACGTATCGCTAAATACAATCAGCTGATGCGCATCGAAGAAGAACTGGGTTCGGTTGCTAAATATGCTGGCCGTTCGGTTCTTAGAAAAGCCAAATAAGAATCACAGCTAGAACCGGTTTTTAAACCGCTCTAACTGAATGGGGACATTGAGCCTTGATTTATCGCTTAAAGCGGTAATTATAGGCTCCATGTCCCTGATTCGTTCAAAGAACAGTCTTTTCCGTGCTGCAATAGGTCCCGCCTTGATGGTTGTTGTCTTGGGGGTCTTTGTCGGTAATGCCCTTTTGGGGGTAAATGGTTTACTAGCACTCGATGGTTACCGCCAAAAAATGGCCGTTAGAAAAGCGGAATTGACCGCTTTGGAACACCAACGAGACCAATTGGCGAACAGCATCGCTCTTCTTAATCCCAAAGCCACTGATCCTGACTATGCCGATGAATTGGTGCGTAAAGAAACGCGACAAATCCGGCCGGATGAAGTGATTATTCTCGACAGCCAGAAATAAATTCAGCTTTTGGAATGGATCATCATGATCTGACGATGGCTAACCAGCCTTGTTGATTATGGGCAAAAAGGCTTCCATCATCTAAGCTGTTGTCGCCTCGATTGACAGTTTTTCTTTGAAAAACGCGTTATTATCTCAAATCATTCAAGGTCAAAATTCTGTTCTTTTTATGAAGAGCCTTCATAGAGTGACTTTGACGAAATCAATCAATATAAACAAATTACTAAAGACAGAAGGACGGATATTGGTTAAGCCCGAAATCCGTTTTTAATAAACCCGAGCTGTCAGGGCAGGGGTCAGACCCATAATGTCGATTTATCCTGTCCGTCAGAAAATTTTTAGTCTTTTTTGACAGGAGGCCTCTGCATGGCCAAAGCAACTCAGGATTCCAATCGGCCTCATAAAGCTGATGTCGGATCCGCCATTCCCAATCACGATTTGCCACCGATACCCGGTCGCTATCACGCCGACCGGGAAGAGCTGCTAGAATTTTATCGACGGATGCTGATGATCCGCCGTTTTGAAGAACGGTGCGGACAGCTTTACGGTTTGGGGCTGATTGCTGGTTTTTGTCATCTCTATATCGGTCAGGAAGCTGTTGCGGTTGGTCTGCAAGCCGCCCTGCAACCGGGACGGGATAGCGTTATTACCGGCTATCGCGAACACGGACATATGTTGGCCTATGGTATTGATCCCAAAATTGTCATGGCTGAATTGACAGGCCGTGCCAGCGGGATTTCGCATGGTAAAGGCGGCTCGATGCATATGTTTTCGACCGAACATAAATTTTTCGGCGGAAATGGTATCGTTGGGGCGCAGGTGCCGCTTGGTGCTGGATTGGCCTTTGCGCATAAATACCGCAATGATGGTGGCTGTTCGGCGGCTTATTTTGGTGATGGGTCAGCCAATCAGGGACAGGTTTACGAAGCCTATAACATGGCGGCTTTGTGGAAATTACCCGTGATCTTCGTCATCGAAAATAACGGTTATGCCATGGGAACCAGTATCCAACGCGCCAATGCCCATACGGCTTTGTCTGAAAGAGGGGCGGGCTTTGGCATTCCGGCTTTGGTCGTTGACGGTATGGATGTGCTTGAAGTCAGAGGCGCTGCCACAGTCGCGGTTGACTGGGTGCAGGCTGGAAAAGGGCCCATCATCCTTGAAATGAAGACCTATCGTTATCGGGGACATTCTATGTCTGATCCGGCGCGCTATCGTAGCCGCGAAGAGGTCAATGACATGAAGGAAAACCACGATCCTTTAGATAATCTGAAAAAAGACCTTTTCGCCGCAGGCATTCCCGAAGCCGAGCTGGTTAAACTGGATGAAGACATCCGCCAGCAGGTCAAAGAAGCCGCCGATTTCGCTGAAAAAGCGCCTTTACCGGCTGATGAAGAATTATATACCAATATTCTGGTAGGAAAGTATTGATATGGCCATAGAGCTTAAAATGCCCGCTCTGTCTCCAACGATGGAGGAAGGCACGCTGACCCGCTGGCTGGTAAAAGAAGGCGACCCCATCAAAGCCGGTGAAATTTTGGCCGAAATCGAAACCGATAAAGCCATCATGGAATTTGAGGCCGTCGATGAAGGCGTGATAACGAAAATCCTCATTCCTGAGGGCAGCGAAAATGTCAAAGTCGGCACCGCTATTGCCTATCTTGGGACGGATGCCAATGATGTGACCTTGGATGGTGCCTCTGCCGAAACCAAAGCAGAAGAAAGCATCCCTGTTGCGCCGCCTGCTAAAACAGAGGCCGCAGCGGTCGAAGAAGCCGCAACGCCTTCACTGAGCAAGGTTATCAATTCTGCCCCCGAAATACCGGAAGGCACCGAATTTTTTCAGCAGACTTTGCGTGAAGCCTTACGCGATGCCATGGCCGAAGAAATGCGGCGAGATGACCGTGTTTTTGTTATGGGTGAAGAGGTGGCCGAATATCAGGGTGCCTATAAGGTCACGCAAGGGTTGTTGCAGGAATTTGGTGCGCGTCGTGTCGTGGATACGCCGATTTCCGAATATGGCTTTTCCGGTATTGGCGTGGGTGCTGCAATGGAAGGTTTGCGCCCTGTCATCGAATTCATGACTATGAATTTCTCGATGCAAGCGATTGACCATATCATCAATTCTGCGGCCAAAACGCATTATATGTCCGGCGGCCAAGTGCGTTGTCCTATCGTCTTCCGTGGGCCCAACGGGGCAGCCCCTCGCGTTGGCGCACAGCATACCCAGAATTTCGGGCCTTGGTATGCCGCCGTTCCCGGATTGGTCGTTCTTGCGCCTTACGATGCCATTGACGCTAAAGGCTTGTTAAAGGCAGCTATCCGTTCCGATGACCCTGTTGTCTTTTTGGAATGTGAACTGCTTTACGGCAAGACTTTCGACGTGCCAAAAATGGATGATTTTGTCTTACCCATTGGTAAGGCGCGTATCATTCGTGAAGGCAAGGATGTCACCATTGTCAGCTATTCTATTGGTGTTTCTTTTGCACTAACCGCGGCCGAGGCTTTGGCCAAAGAAGGCATTGATGCCGAAGTCATCGACCTTAGAACGCTGCGTCCGCTCGACAAGGAAACGATCCTTCAAAGTCTGGCCAAAACTAACCGGATTGTGACGGTAGAAGATGGCTGGCCGGTTTGCTCGATTTCTTCTGAAATTGCAGCTATTGCCATGGAAGAAGGCTTCGACAATTTGGATGCCCCTGTTTTGCGGGTAACCAATGCTGATACGCCCACACCTTACGCTGAAAATCTAGAGAAAAAAGGCTTAGTCAATCCCGAAGCCATTATCGAGGCTGTGCGCAAGGTCTGTTATCGCAAGTAAATTGTAAAATTTTTATTTTTGTTCCCGAAATAGTTCGATACTGTCACATATCAAAGTTACACATAAAACTTATGATAATACCTGTCAGAATTTCAACTATTTCGGGAATGCAATATGTCAGCCGGATATAAGCCTCTTAAAAAACGAAAGCCGTGGATATCCGGCATTTTATCGCTCCTTTTGGGTTGCGCCGGATTATCGGTAGTTCACAGCGATGCCATTGCCGCAACAGCGCATAGAGTGGCTCAATCAAAAACGCCTTTAATCCTGATTTCTATAGATGGTTTTCGGGCAGATTATATCAAACGGGGATTAACGCCTAATCTGGTCTCTTTGGCTGAAAATGGTAGCTATGCCAAAGTAATGCACCCCTCTTTTCCTTCCATCACTTTCCCCAATCATTACACCTTGGTCACCGGCCTTTACCCTGATCATCATGGCATTGTCGGCAATAATATGGACGATGCGCATATTACGCCTGATAGCCATTTTAAAATGAGCGATCATCAGGCCGTTACCGATCGGCGTTGGTGGGATGAAGGTGAACCTCTTTGGGTCACAGCAGAAAAACAAGGCGTTGTTTCCGCAACGATGTTCTGGCCGGGTTCAGAAGCTGATATCGAAGGCATTCGCCCTGAAATGTGGCGGCGTTTTGATAGCCATGTGCCTTTCCCCGAAAGAATCGATCAAGTCTTTTCATGGCTGGCTTATCCAGAAAAGACACGGCCACAATTCATCACCCTTTATTTTGAAAATGTCGATCATGCAGGGCATCTCTATGGGCCCGATTCTCAAGAGGTAAACGATAATCTCGTCAAGATTGATCAAACCATCGGGCAGTTGGTGCAGGGCTTAAAACAACGCGGTATCAAGGCCAATCTGGTCATTGTTTCCGATCATGGCATGGCTGCGACTTCTTCTGATCGGGTTGTTGCCTTGAATAAAATCCTCGATCCCAGCCTTTATCATGTCGTTACAGGCGGTGCTTATGCGGGTATTGAACCCAGCTCCGGCCATAGCATCAAAGATCTTGAACCATTATTTGCGTCGCATGAGCATATGCAATGTTGGCCGAAACAACAGATTCCTGTCCGTTTCCATTATGGTCAAAATCCCCGTGTCCCTGCTGTCATTTGTGCCGCAGAGGTCGGCTGGTCGATCATGGGTAATGATAGCATGACGGCACATGCCACCAAAGGCAATCATGGCTATGACAACCAAACACCCGAAATGGGTGCCTTATTTATCGCTAATGGGCCCGCTTTTCAAAAGCATAAAGTGATCGAATCTATGGACAATATTGATGTCCAACCTTTGGTCGCACAGGTCTTAAAGTTGAAAGCACCGAAAGGCGACAGCAGCTTAACCGCTTCCGACATCGAACAGCGTTTTCTCGCTCGATAAAAAAGCCTTTGAAAATGATAAATAAAAATCAGATAGAAGAAATATATAAAATATTACAAAAAATAAATAAAATAGGTATTGAAAATGATACAAATAAGAAATGGTATATAAAATATGAAAAATTTACATTTTATATAACGATGATAATTATTCCTATAGCATTTTTGATTATAGTATTAAATGAAAAATTATCTCTTTTTGATAAGAGGTATAGTGTCATTATTTTTATATCATCAGCTTTATTTTGTATGATTAATTATGCATTAATAATACTTATACAAATTTATTTTTCATG